>DAOUYM010000031.1 GCA_030666115.1 Candidatus Aenigmatarchaeota archaeon | reverse complement strand
TGGTCTCCCTGACAGGACTGGAAATCACCATTCTTCCTGAGAGCATGACCCTGAACCCAGGGAATGCAATAATGTTCACCATTAACATATCTGCTCCTGAGACAGCGACTGTCGGGACCCATACAGGAACAGTCAAGGCTTACGTAGACGAGGACAGTACAGTGTACCAGACCAAGCCATTAACAGTCATTGTTCTGACAACAGAGGAGAAGAAGCAGAACATAAACAATACCTACAACAACTACACCAAAGTCATAGATGAACTAAAGGAGTTGCTGGACAGGCTCAAGGCAATAGGTTTCATCAACCAGACTGACATAGACGTGGTAGAAACACTGATAAACAGTACGTATGATGATCTCGGTCTGATAAAGAATGCTTTGAACAACGAGGATTACGGCACAGCAGACTCCATACTGGGACTAATGAACGCCACACTTAACAGCATAAGAACCCAGATAGATGACCTGCAGGGAGAGCAGGGAGGCGCGATGGGACTGGACCTCTCAGGAGCGTGGCTGTGGATAGTTATCGGCATCGTAATAGTAATAGTGGTTGTGTTCGTTGTGTACCTGCTGATGCCTTCTGGTAAGAAGAGAAGGTACGGGGCGGCTTACAAACCAGTGGTCAGGGAAGGCTTCATGGACAAGCTAGGAAAGATATTCAGCAGGAGCAAGAAGCCGAAGCTCAAGCCAATCGATAGGCCAGCAGAATTCAAGCCCGCGTACAGGGAAGGCTACCAGAAGGTAAGATCAGACTTCAAGTACAGTAAAGGTAAGGGTCAGAAAATAAAGGGCGGGTTCGGCAGCTTAAAGGAAAAACTGAAGAGGAAAAAGAAGCAGAAGGACATGAGAGACTACTTCGGTGCATGATCAATCACAAATTCTCTAAATATAAAGTTTATATCCTAATTATTTTAACATGTTGACCAAAGACCAACTTATAGATTCACTTAAACTGAAGGAAGCTTGTGGTGAACGTGACGATAATATTGGTAGAAGAGATAGTATGCTATACCAGACAAAAGATATTAAATATAAAGGTATCAGAAAGTTATGGAGAAAGATACAGAACTATTTTTCTGATAAAGATATCTGATTCTAATCTCCGGTCTTGGTGGTCATCTCGATTATCTTTGCGTAGGCTGGCCTTGTTATCAGGATTCCTACCAGCACACCCACGATGGTTGTGATTGCGAAGCCCCTCACGAACCCGATCCCTATCGACATCAGCGGGAACATTGCAGCTATGGTGGTGGCTGCTGCACCGAATATTATGAAGAATGCCATCCTTATCTTCTTCTTGAGGCTGTACGCCTTCTCGTCCTTCTTCTTCCCGGCAAGCGTCTCGTCTGCTATTATGATCTGATGGTCCACTCCTGTTCCTATCGCGGCTATGATACCGCCTATCGCAGGCAGGTCTATGGTCCATGAGGCCATTCCCAGCAGGGGTATCAGAAGCGCGCCAGCCCAGACATAGATATCGATCTCATGCTTCTTCCACCAGGCCATTGCTATCAGGAGGAAGTTGATGACCAGTATCACGAACCAGATCATGCTGTCGTTTATGGCTGACATTCCAAGTATTATAACGACCTCAGCAATGGTTATGAAGACCATGGGAATAGCCACTCTGAAGCTTCTGTACCGCACGAACACGATGATCACTATCGCGACAACCGCGAAGAGCGCAGCGTAGAGTGTTGATCTGAAGAACTCTGTTCCCAGGGCAGGTGATATGATGTCGACTGATTCTGTCTCAAGTCCTGTTGGCATGGCTCCTGACCTCAGGATGGTCTGCAGCTTCAGCTTCTCTGCTGTCGCTTCCTCCAGTTCAGGCCTTGATCCTGTTATCTGCGGGGATTGATAAATAACGCCTCCCAGGCTTTCTGATATCCTCAGGTCAGAGACCAGTTCACCGTCCAGGTACAGGAGTATCTGGGACTCCAGGTACCTGTCACCACTCTGCAGGTCCAGGTAAGTATCAACACCAGACGTAACATCAGAGAATCTCTGAGCGCCCTCTGTCGAGACCAGCACAACGAAGTAGAATCTGTACCCGCCCTTTATAGGCATTATACCTGAGTGCTGCGGATCAGAGTATACCAGCTCTATATCATCTCCCTCATACGTCAGCGCGAGGAACATCAGCTTGTTCTGGGTCATGTTGAGGTACTGGAACTCTATCCCCTTCAGGGTGAAGGTATCATCAGGGCTTATCTCCTCATCATTGATCTTTATGGTATCGTTATAGAGTAGCTCGACTGGGAAGTTCTGGTCTCCTAGCTGCATGTTCCCCTTCCCGTCACTAACAGTAACAGGCTTGGTGACCTTTGCCTCGAAGTTTCCCTCTGTCGAGAGCAGATCATCAATTATGTCCCTCTTTATGCCAGCAACCTCGACCTGGACATAGTACTCCCCGTTGGCAGAGCGTATCGGGTAGAATTTCATCTCCCTTAATCCGTATATGTTCGCCCTAGTCTGCATGGTCGATATGACCTGGTCTATGATCTCCTTGGTGGCATTATCCTTTGGTTTCAGTAGTATCCTGGTGCCTCCCCTCAGGTCAAGACCAAAGTTTATGTTGGTTCTCTCAATATCCACCACGTCTATACCCAGGGTATCATTAACCACCAGTTTATATTCCTTCCCGTTAGCGGTCAGGGTAATCTCACCTAAGATGCCCATAGTGACGGAATTCCAGTCATCTATTCCCATTATCGGTTTACCGTTAACAGCTGTTATAAACATCCCCTGTTCCAATACGCCCCTGGCAGGGGAATCATCCGAGAAGTACACGATCTCGACTGCGTTCCTTCCGTAGGGATAAGCCTTTAACCCAATCGCAAGGACTGCTCCAAATACCACGATTATCAGCAGCCATATCCTCCAGTATTTTAGCATCAGAGCAACCCCTTTCTTTCACAGTGCCACCTCAGCAGGGTGGCATTCTGCAGCCATGTGTTGACAATGTCTACAACAAGACCTATCGCAAGGACAGCACCTATCTGGAACAGGACGATAGATGTTGTGGTTAGAAGCAGGGCCATGAGGACACCGAGAGTGGTTCCTGTCATGGTTATTCCGGTCTTGAAGGCACCCGATATCCTTTCTCCCAGCTTCTTATCAGTAACCTTGATCAGTCTCGTGGTCAGCATTATATCCGTATCAATGGAGTATCCTATAAGCATCAGGAGAGCGGCAAAGCTCGCGAGAGACAGATGAAGGCCAAGAATCTGCATAATGGCAAGTGTGACTATTATGTCAGAAATCGCTGCCAGCATCACAGCCAGTGAGGGAACGACTGTCCTGAACACAATGAACACTATTATGCCCATGAGGATGAAAGCCATCATGATGCCGTACTGTGCCTGGGACCAGAATGACTCTCCAAGCGCAGACCCGATGGTTTCTATTGAGTAGTCCTTGGTCTCCACACCCATTGAATTCAGGTTGTCCAGAACGCTCTGGGGATCCACACTGATATCAACCTCTATGGAAAGGCCGTATCCGGAGTAGCTTCTAAGCTCCCTTATGGATACAGATCCCAGGACAGACAGGGATTCCTTGAGCTCTGATACATCAACAGGGTTTGGGGTGCTTATAGATATCAGAGTCCCCCCCTTAAGTTCAATGGACCTCTCGAACCATTCTCCTGTCTGTAAGAATCCAGCAAAAAGCATTCCAGCAGACGCTATAAGAAGAATGATGGGAATAATCAACAGTGCCTTGTAAGACCCGATTTTTGGTACCTTTTCCCTTTTCTCTCCTTTGCTCTCTGGCTTCTCATGCTTGTCTTTTTTCTTGTATTTTTTCCGTTTCATTACAATTCTCTTTGTAGTTGTTAAATAAATATTAATTACTATGGGAAGAATGATATGGGGTTGGGGATATGAAAGGTGTGGAAAGTGTGGAAAATGTGAAAAGTGTGAATGGTATGAAAGGGTCCAGAGCGTATGATGTGATAGTGGTTGGGGCCGGGCCGGCTGGCCTGTACTCCACAAGACTGCTCGAGAAAAGATTCAATGTTCTTGTACTGGAGGAGGATAAAGAGATAGGGAAACCCATACAGTGCTCTGGGTTGGTATCAAAGAATCTGGACAATTTCGTTAAGGTAGATGGAGACTGCATAGAGAATGAGATAAAGGGAGCTATATTCCATTCCAAGAACAGCGAGTTCAGGTTAGAGAAATCAGCAAGCATTGCAAGGGTGATAGACAGGAACAGGTTCGATTCATCGCTTGCCAGGGGACTGAAATCCAATATCCTGACGGGAACCATGGTAACCGGGATTGAAATCGGGGAGGATGGTGTAAAGGTGAAGGCAGAACCAGGGGGTAAGGAATTCGTATCCAGGATGGTTCTGGGGTGTGACGGACCCAATTCCATTGTCAGGAACCACTTCGGGGTCAGGCCTGCAGAGATTATCAGGGGCCTGATAGCAATAACCAAGGAAAAGGACAGTTCAGGACTGGTTGAGCTGTGGTTTGACAAGGAGCTGCTGGATGACGGATTCTTCTGGAAGATACCGAGGGGGGAGTCAGTGGAGTATGGAATGTTATCCAAGGATGCTGATTTCGCAAAACTGGAGAAATTCTTCACTCCCAAACTTAAGGGGAAGAGTTACGAGAGAAGGGCAGGAATGATACCGATAGGGATACAGAAGACGTATTTCCCAAGGACCCTTCTGGTGGGCGACTCTGCATGCCAGGTAAAGCCCTGGTCAGGGGGCGGAGTGGTGTATGGAATGATCTGTGCCGGCATAGCAAGCGATGTAGTATCCAAGGCTTTCGGCTCCAAGGACTTCTCAGAGGATTTCCTCAAGCAGTACGAGGACCGGTGGAAGAAGGAAATAGGAAGAAGCATAACCATGGGACTGATGTTCAGGGAATTCCTCAAGGATATTGACAATCAGGGAATTGAGAAGATATTCGATAAGATCAAAAAGAAAGGGATTGATAACCTCAATATGGATTTCCCGTTCGCTTCATTCCAATAACATCGCTCCATAGTTCCAACAGCCCCACTAGAACAGAAACCGCAACGTCTACTCGTTGTAGGGCGATTTGGGATTGAGCTTCTTTATCAGGGATTTTGTGGATGGTTTTCTGGCCTGTGGTGGTGGCTTGATTGATTCTGATCCGCTAACTGCTGGTTTGGGTGCCTCTGGTATTTCCTTCTCAAAGGACATGGGTTTGGGTGCCTCTGGTATTTCCTTTGGTTTGGGCACATCAACTGAACTGGTACCAGTATCAGGTGTTTTCTTTCTTATTCCTATTATGTCATAGAAGTCCTGCTGCATCTTCTTGAGGGAGATCATTTCCCTGGATACACCATCCAGCCTGTTCTTGAACTCGTCCATCTCTGAATCAAACATTCCCTCGTTGACATTCATCCTGCTGTTGATTTCCTCTGTGAAGGAGCTGAGGGAATCACTCACCTTCATCTCCCTTACAGAAAGATCGTCATTCATCTTCTTCAGGAGATTGGACTCGCTCCTCATTGTCTTCATTGCTTCGTCTGTCTTGGCCTTCGTCTGCTGGAAGTTGGTGATGAAATTGTTGTACTCCCTTATTCTCTTGGCTTCACCAACCTCGATATCCTTTATGAGGTTGTTGATGTTGGAGAAGAGCATATCCCTTCCCTTCTCATAGGATTTCAGCTTGTTTTCAAGGGAGACCCGCATGTCCCTCTCTGAGTTGAGCTTGTCCACAAGGGATTTTATGGTTGTTTCAGCAGACCTGGTCCTTCCGCTGATTCCGCCGATGTCACCCTTGAAGTTCTCCATGTTATCATTAAACCTTATTATCAGCTCCTCAACAGCCCCAATCCTCTTCTTGAACCCGCCAAACTCCAGGCCAAAGTCCTTCAGTTTTGCGAGGTTTTCCTTGTTTATCTCAGACTTTATCTCGCCCTTTACGTCTCCCATTTTCTTTACGTTCTGGCTGAACATTCTTAGGTTCTGGTCTGTCTTCTCCCTGAGCCTGTGGAACCTGTCAATGAAATCATTGAACTCGCTTATCCTTTTTGATTCTCCCAGCTCGAGATCCTTTATCACGCCTATGAGCTCGCTGAATCTCATATCATGATCCTTGGACTGGTTCTTCAGTTTCTCTTCAAGCCTGGCCAGCCTCCCTCCGGCATTGGTCACCTTATCCACGACCCTTGCCTGGTCCTCGAACCTCTTTGCTATTTCCTCTTCATCCATTATCCTTGTCCTGATTGCAGTCACTGCCTCATTGACCCTGGACACTATCTTCTCTGAATCAGATATCCTGTCCTCTAGTTTCCCAACATCGTCTGTGAGGGACTTGATTTCCCTGGAATCTGATCCCTGGTCCATGGATTGGGCCTTTAGATCCTTCTCTATTAGGGATATTCTTTCTTTTTCTGATGCAAGGTCCTTGGTTATGGCCTTGAGGTAATCGTCTATGGACTTGGACTCATTGATTATCTTATCATCAAGACTCTTTGTTCTGGTTTCTAGTGTCTTCAGTATACTGGATTCCAGATCATTCAGTGATCTGTCTGAATCCGAAACCCTTGATGAATGGCTCTTAGACTGGTTCTTGAATTCCTGCTCAAGTAATGACATCCTTTCTTTTTCTGAGTCGAGGTCCTTGGTTAGGGATTCTATGCTGCTTTCGATTAGTTTGGATCTACCGGTAATGTCCTTGCCGATATCCCTGGCCTGAGCCTTTAGATCCTTCTCGAAAAGTGATATTCTCTCTTTTTCCAAAGCCAGGTCCTTGGTCAGGGATTTCAGGGCAGATTCCAGTTCATTGGTATTAATCTTCATGGACTGTCCGAATCTTGATTCCAGGTTCTTGAGCGAATCCCCTATCCTTATTATCTCCTTCTCTGAGATCGAATTCTTATTCTCTATGTCAGCTGTTCTCTTCGCAAGCTCCTCGAGATTCGTGATCCTGTCCTTTAACCCTTCCAGGCGGGATATCATCTTTTCTGATGTTGAGATCCTCTCTTCTATCCGGTCTATAACCCCTGCTATCCCGTCTATGTCCTTGGCATGGGATTCATGATCTCTTGACTGATTCCCGACATCGCCCTCGAGTGAAGATATCCTCTTCTCTGCATCACCTATTAGCGTAATATGGTCTTCAAGGTTCTTGGCAAGTCCCCTGAAGGATTTATCCAGGTCTGATAAAGTGTCTTCTGATAACGATAACCTGTCATCCATCTTGTCGTAACTTGTACCCAGTCTCTTGAATATTGACTCGTTCTCCTTGTGGAACTTCTTCTCAAGGTTTCCCTCTATCCTGGATATCTCACCTATCTTGTTGTTGAGGAATTTCAGGCTCTCTTCTGTCCTTATCTGGAGTTCCTGCAGCCTTCCCATCATGTTGCCGAAGCCCTCTTCCCTCTTAGCCTCGTTGATCTGTATCCTCTTGACAGAACCATCCAGTTCCTTGGTCTTAACCTCATGGTTCCTTGTCTGGTTCTTTATGTCCTGCTCTAGAAGCGATAGTCTCTTCCTCTCCGAGACTATGTCCTTGGTTAGGGATTTGACTTCATCCTCGATCAGCCTGGTCTTGCTATCCATGCTTTGCTGGAAATTAGAATCCATCTTCTTCAACGAATCCTCTATTGAGGCTATTCTCTCTCTTTCTGATGACAGGTCCTTGTTTATGATCTTTATCTCGCTCTCAAGTTCCTTTGACTTGGAGTCCATGCCTGATTCAAGATCCCTGGACTTTGATTCCATTATCTGCTGGAACCTTGCGTCAGTGTCCTTTATTGAGTCGACTGTTTTTTCTATGGCCTGCTCGGACACGGATATTCTCTCCTCTATTGCACTAAGGGTTTTTTCCAGGCTTGACATATCCTTTACGTAGGATCTCTGGTCCCTGACCTGGTTCTTGAATTCCTGTTCAAGTAATGACATCCTTTCTCTTTCTGAATCGAGGTCTTTGAGCAATGACTTTAGTTCAGTCTCCATTGATTTGGATCTTACAGAAACACCCGCCTCAAGTTCCTTGGACTTGCTCTCGATGGCCTGCTGGAAAGCAGATTCAAGATACTTGTTCATCTTCTCCTCTTCCCTTCTGCGCTCTTTCCTCTCCTTCTCTAACGTGATTATCCTCTGCGCGTCTGAAGAGAACCTGTCCTTGAGGTCCTTGATCTCCTCAACCATCACATCAGATCTCTTCATCAAGAACTCCCTGGAGTCCATGAGCTTGTTCAGGGATCTGGCCTGTGACTCAAACTTGTCCGAAAGCCCCTTAAGTGCTGGCTCAAAGTACTGTATCCTGTCCTTGAGCTCAATCATGACCTCGGCTGTTCCGGCAATCTGCTTCACAAGCGATTTGGTTTCTGAGGATATGGACTTGCTCAGCTTATCCAGCTCAACGTCAAACCTCTTGGCAGTGAGTTCTGTTACAGTACGCTGGAGTGTTGATATGTCCTGGGTCAGCTTATCTAACAGGGCCTTATGTGATTTCTCCTGATCATTTAGCCTGCCCTCTGCACCAATCATCTTCTCTATCTTGGACCTGAGCTCATTGAACTTCGAAAGCTCTATCCTCTTGTTCTCCTTTATCTTCCCGTCTATCTCATCGAAAACCTTATCGAGTTCTTTCTCAAACCTTGATTTCATTAGGAATAGATTGGATTTCTGCTCAGTAAGCATTGACTGGAGCCTGGAGTCCTTGCCCCTTATCTCGGATATTGAACCCGTTATATCCTCGAGTTCCTTTTTTATCTCCATGATATCAGACTTGGCAGGATTTAATTGGCCCTGGAGTTTCTTTATGCCATCCTCTATGGACTCGTTCTTCTTCATGAGAAAGGCCCTCTCCCTCCTCAGCTCTTCTATTATCCTGTTCTGTCCGGCTGAGTTCTTCTTCAACC
>DAOUYM010000029.1 GCA_030666115.1 Candidatus Aenigmatarchaeota archaeon | reverse complement strand
CGGGACGTTTATCCCAGGATCCATAATGGTTGCGCGGACATGCGACTTCCCGTTGTCGTCTCCCCAGGTCTCGGTGTGCCGATACTTGATGTCAGAGGGGACGAGCCTCTCAATTGCTTCTTCGAAATCCTTGACAAGGTTCGGTTCAAATTCGATCGTGCTGATGGATGCTGTGCTGCCAGGAACGAACACATTAACAATACCATTCTTTATTTTGGATTCCATGATTGCCCCGGCTACGTGATCAGTTATATTGATGACGTCAGTCTCCCCCCTCGACTTCACATTGATAGTCTTTGTATCAACAGCCATACAATCACCACCAGCTATCGCCTGGTATGAGTTTATTTAATCCTGCAAACAATAAAAACGTATGGACATGGCTGCACTGACTGTACAGTTTATTGTGTGGTCCCAGTCTTTTGCAGAGACCTGGGGCTACCTGGGCATATTCCTTATCAATATCATAGGCAGCGCAACTATCTTCTTCCCTGTTCCTGCCTTTGCAGTCGTCTTCCTCTTCGGAGCGATCCTTAATCCCTGGCTGGTCGGGATAATCGCTGGTGTGGGAGCAGCCATAGGAGAGCTCACAGGATATGTTCTGGGAATAGGCGGGAGCCATGTCCTGAAGAAGAGGAACAAGAAATGGTTCGACAGGGCAAAGAAGTGGTCAGAAAAGAGGGGTCTCTTTCCTGTCATAATCCTGTTCGCAGCCACCCCAATCCCATACGACATAATTGGAATACTCTGTGGTGTGATCAAGTACGACCTCAAGAAGTTCTTCCTCGCCACCCTCATCGGAAAGGTAGTAATCAGCATTATTCTTGCCTGGGCAGGCTTCTACTCGATGTCCTGGGTACTGGCTGCCTTCGGCGGGGTTTGATCATTCTGATATTTTAAGAACAGATTCCAGAGCGACAGGCAATTCTGTTATACCATCATCACCACTGAAGTGCTTCATGTTATGTTCCACAATCACGTCCGCTTTAAGTTTTTCGTTGAATATATCCCCGTGCTTCAGTGAGACATAAGGATCATTATCTGAGTGTATGGCAATGAATTTCCCGCATCGGAATTTGATCTTCTGCCAATCAATTGGTTTTGTGAAGAAGCTGCTAAGTTCTTTATATCCCAGATTATCTGAGAAACCAGCAATTAAAACAGCGCCGCCAATACCCTGGGTTCCTTTGAGTGTTTCCAGATATCTGAGGATAGTTATGCATCCGAGGCTGTGCCCCACGAAGTAGTCATCGTTTTTTGGTTCACCGACAGTCTCTATTAGGAAATCCAGCCAGGCATCCATTTTGGGTTTCTTTGTATCAGGCATGGCAGGAACAATGACATCAAAGCCCTTTTCCTTTAATTTATCCCTTAACCATGGTCTCCAGCCTTCTTCAGGGTATCCTTCCCATCCATGTATAAGGAATGCTCTCTTGTCCATGAAAATAATTATACTACTGAAATAAAAAACTTACTTAACAAACTTGGCAATTGAGGACTGGGCCTTCTTGCCGTCTCCTGTCCTGCTCCCGAAATCCTCTTCTGTGTATCCCAGTCCTGACAGAATCCGCAGGGCAGCAGGAATCACCTGGTGGTGTATGTAGTAGTCAGGATCGTAGTCCTTGGCGTCTTCTACTGGCTCTGCCCTCTGTGATATTGATCCGGTTCCCTTGGTTATAATAAAGCTTATGGTTGACCCTTCCTTTATGACGCGGCCACGTTCCCTGGCCTTCCTTGCAGCCATCACATGGGGACTGATCTGCTCATATTTCGAGAGTGGCCTGGTCACCTGGGAGTATATCACAAGATCATCCATCCCGACCTTCTTCTGCTGGATGTTGCCTATGGCCTTCTTCACGATCCTGGCTGCCTTCTCCGGTGACCTGTCCTTCAGGATCGCCAGAAGAACACCCTCCTGCGTATCCTTTGCTATCTTCGCCCAGTCCCTCCTGACCCTCTCAAGTCCCCGGATGGTTATCTTGTCATTGAAATCTATCAGGGCGTAACGCTTCTTCGCGGCAACTCCTGTCTTGGCCAGAACGAATATCCCTGACCTGTAGAGCTCACGGAAATCCAGTTCCATTATTCCCGGCAGGGAATTGTTCGCTTTCTTGAGGAACTCATTGGCCTGGTTCCTGCTCCTTACCTTCAGGAACAGCGAATCAGTATCCCCGTATATCACATCGAACTTCATCCTCTCTGCCATGGAGATGATCTTCTTTATGTAGAACCTCCCCCATGCTGTTATGGACTCTGCACATAATCTGGAGTACCACCTGGATCCGGCGAAAGCGTAGTAACCATATATCGCGTTGGTCAGAATCTTCAGTGCGTACTGCCTGTTATCCAGGGACTTGTACTTTATGCTCTTAGGATCAGCCCTTGCCATTTTCCTCTGTATGTGATACCTCTTTTCCAGCAATCCCCTTATCACCTTTGGAATGAATCCTGGTTTCTTCTTGCAGTAGTAGTGCTCCTGGTCAGGAACCCTGTGAACCTTCATCTTCTTGGGATCATCCGATCTGCAGCAAACACAGTTAAGTGTATCGGGCGATACGTTGTGGGTAATGGTTATGGTGGGATATAGCGAGGCAAAATCGAAAAGTGCAAGGTTGTCGTGTATCCCTTCCTTGGGGACGTGGACGTAACCGCCCGTGTATGGCGGATACTTCCTCCTCCTCATCACCTCGTCATACTTCGGCCTGTTCTGTGAAATCTCCTTCACTCCGAATGCTTTCCTCATCAGCAACCACTCCACCAGCTGGGAGTAGGTCATCCTTGAAGTATCAAAGAGCGATTGACCGACTGTCTTGCAGAGTTCGTAGATCTGCGGAAGAAGATGGTCAGCCAGCCTCAGTGTGAGCTCTGAGTCCCATCTGCAGTACTCAACTATCTTTTCAAGGTCCTTCTCCTCTTTCCATGCCTTCTCAATCTCCTTCCAGTGGACCTTCTTCTTCCCCCTGCCCAGTATCTCCTTTGCCACATTATCAAGGGTCAGTGTCTCGGTTGAGAGGTTGTTCGAAATTATGCGCTCTATGAAATCGAACAGATCAACATGAACCCTTCCGTTAACCTGCGCTGACGATATCCTTCCCCTTTTCTTGAAGACGACGTGCCTGTTATCCCTTCCTATATTCAAATCAATCCTGTACTTCTCGCATCTCTCATCCAGCTTGAGGAAATCGAACTTGTCAGTGTTGTACCCGACTATCACGTCCGGGTTCTCCTCCCTTATAATCCCCACGAATCTCCTGAGCAGCCCTTCCTCACTGTCAACGAACTCTACTCCCTTGCCCCTGACCTTCTTGTATGTGACGACCTTGTTCAGGCCCCTGCTGCTCCTGAAGGATATCATTATGATCTTCCCTTCGCCATTCTCTTCAACCAGTTCAATATCAAATGCCATTACCCTTAAACTCGGGATTTCCTCTCTGGAAGACGGCTCCACCTTCTCTGCATTCACTATCCGGTCAACCATGAAATCGTTATCCGGCTTCTTTACCTCCCCTTTAACCTTTGCCCATCCCATTGGAACCAGTCCCCTGTCTATCAGATACCTCCGATAAAACGATATCCCGTACTCATACTCATTCCTGACTTCTTTCCAGTCCTTGAGCAGGTCCCTGTACTTAGGGACGTCAGGCGGTCTCTTCACAGTAACCTTCAGCATCCGGACTGGTTTCCCGAGTATGGTCATGTCCACATCCTCAACTCTGACCGGCTTCTCCCCATCGAGCTCCAGTCTCATTATCCTGGATTTCAGGTTCTCTATATCGGTCTTGCTGATGTCTGGTTTTGGTTCCATGTAGAAGTAAGGATCAAACGTCCTGTCCATTACACATATCCTCTTTCCGGTCGTGGTCTTTCCCCACATCCTGATAACAGGCTGCACGCCTTCCATGATGTAGTCTATGTTAAGTATGCAGAACTCGATCTCTTCGGGCATGATTCTAGTTTGTACCAGGGATTAAAAAGATTACCTACCCTTCTGAGTAACCAATACCTCTGTCCCATTGTCAATATCCAACACGATCTTTTTGCAGGGAATGTTCTCTTCAGCGAGCTTTGAAACCATTTTATCAGCATCCACTTTATATTGCCATCTTCTTGGCGTGTCCACACAGTGCAGAATGTGCATAGCAAGCCCGTTTGTTTTCAGTGAATTATGCGAATTTCTAAGCACTGCCACCTGCCTTTCAGGCTCAATGAATTTCAGAAGCGAATGGCTAAATACAATATCAAATGATGAGGGAAAGGGTTTGGTAACATCGTGCTGGACTATTCCCTCTTCTCCTGCCAGGTGATGGGTATCTATATCAAAAGTGGTCATTTCCGGGTCCATTTTGATTACTTCCCTGAATATGTTTCTGTGAATCTCTATATACCTCTTGTCTGATGCACCAAGAACAACGATCTTAACAGGATTACTGGTTGGTGTAAACCTGGTAATTTCAAGGATATTATGAACAATATGTCTCTTTACTCTTTCTCTTTTGTCAACCCAATCCATGGGCCGGCTTGCATATTCCTCGAAATAATCTTCTAGAATTTTAGAGGGAATCATAGTATCTTATAGGTCATGATATTATAAAATCATATCACTATCTACTCTCTTTAGAAGATCCATTGATATATGTTTTGGTGTTTTTGCGAATACCGATACCTCTAAGTGGTTTAAGGTACATACCTTTGTACACCTTCTTTTCTTTACCACTTACTACCCCTAAACTCAGATCCGGGTTTGCCTGATATTTCTTCATTCTAGACATATCACCACATCTTTTGCTACTTAACAATAATGCATGTAATATATAAATAACTTATGATTGAAATGTATTAAAAAATGACAATATTTAAATAATATGAGTATAAAATAATTATATATGACCCGAAAAAAGCTTGATTTAGACCTAATTGACAGAAAAATTATATCAGAGCTTGATATAAATTCAAGACAGTCCTTGAGTAAGATAGCGAAAAAAGCAAGGAGTAGTCCCACTGTTGTCAAATATAGGTTAAAAAGAATGGAGAAAGCGGGTTTTATTAAACACTACAACACACTCCTGGATGCAGGAAAACTAGGGTTGATGGTGTGGAATGTCTACATGAAATTGCATAACAGCACAAACAAAGAAGAAAACATGATACTGGAACACCTGTGCAAGACCAGGGCAATATGGTGGGTAGCCGGGTGTTCAGGTAGATGGGACATCATATACAGCGCATGTGTGAAGGACGTCAAAGAGTTGTACGGGATAGTGAATGGTGTGCATAACATCTTCAGTAAATATATACTTGAGCAAAGCCTTGCTGCTCATGCCGAAGTTGAAATCATATCAAGAGGATATCTTACAGATGCTCCAGGTAAAGGAGTAACCTGGTACAAGAGACTTGATAAGCAGGAATTGGATCATAATGATCTACGAATATTGAAGACAATCAACAGAAACTCAAGAATGCCATCAACAGAAATAGCCAGGAAGACAGGACTTACTCCAAGAATTGTATACTACAGAATAAAGGATCTAACCAAGAGGGGGATCATAAGCAGATTCAGATTGCAATTGGATGTTAGTAAGATAGGAATGAGTTTCTACAAAGTGATAGTCTATGTAAAAGAATACACTGATCAAAAGAACACGAGACTAAAAAACTATTGCATAGGACAAGGTAATATAATACATTATGAACAGAAAGTGGGTCCCTGGATGCTGGAATTGGAAATGGACGCCAAAGGTTATGAGGAAGCTGAAAAACAGATGAGACAAATGAAAGAAAATTTCCCTGATTTCGTAAGCGATTATGAACTTGTTCTGATAAAAGAAGAATTCAAGGGGGAGCTTGATCTCACAAAATATATTGATAACTAAGGCTTCATCCATTCGATCTCGTAGTACTCGTAACTGGAGCCAGGAAGCCTGATCTTGTTGAGGACATAATACGTTATCGAGGTTTCCCTGTCGGTGATGGAGAGCAGTACATTGAGCCCCATCTTCTCTGCCTTGGTAAGGATCGAAGCCAGTTCAACCCCGCCTATATGCTCATCCTCTGACACGTTTACCAGGAGATACCTGGGCTTGTCGTCTGTGGTCTCCCGGATCCAGTTCTGCCCGATCTTCTTCCTCCTGTACGCGACGAAGTCCGAGGGATAGTCAACGTAATCCTTTTCCTCGAGATCCGGAACCGACAGCAAAAAGGTCTTCTTGACACCGTGCGCAACCCTTACTGCCCTGGCCCACTCTGATATCAGAAGCTTCTCTTCCTTTGGGAACACGTGCAGTACGTGCCTGGAATGTATCCACTTGTCTCCCTTGTTCGGGGATGCTCCTGGGAAATAAATCCTGAAATGGGAACCGAACTTGAACCCTGTCTTAACGACGTAACCCTTAAGCCTCCAGTCCTCATAGATATCATAAAGCCTTCCTGTATACTCCCTTTCCTTCTGGACCTGAATCAGTATCTGCTTGGGTTTGATACCCTTCCCTGTCTCCACATTCACCACCCTCATACCAAAATGCTTGGAGAGGAAGATGGTTTCCAGGAAGCTCAGCTTGAGCAGTCCACCCCTGTCCTGCTTGTAGATACCGAACTGCCCGAACCAGTGATCATCAAACAATCGCTTCCCCAGCTCGTCATCATCAAGAACAGAGAACAGGGAATCCGGGTACCAGTGCGCCACAGCATTGAGTTTCTTCACCTTCAGCGGTTCAGCCGGGTAATTCTTCCACCTGATCTTCTTCTTGGTTGCTTTATAATCATCCAGCCTCCTGATGACAAGGCCCCTGTCCCTCCAGTCCCTGTACGCATTGTACTTGATGAAGAGGCGCCTGTCCTTCTTCGCAAAGTAGGAAGCCAGATCATTGAAACCCATCTGGTTCTTCCCGATCCAACACGAGGCGTTCTGGAACGTGATCAGGTAGAGTGCTTCCTCTATCTCAAGCCACACCTTCTTCCCCTTCGGCTTCCCAAAGCAGTTCTTCCTGAGCTTCTCGGTGGTCTCGTCATCCTCAGCCCATATCCCCTGCTTTGGGTTAAAATGTATCTCCATCATTCGTATCACCAATCATCATCACTTGGCTATCATGCTTTGAAATCCTTCAGAAAACTCTCCACTGCCTGCACCGACATGTTCCTGTGTGCATTGTCTGTCATGGCGGCTGTGTGAGGCGTGAGAATAACATTGTGCAGTTCCAGCAATCCACTGTTAACCGGAGGCTCCTCCTCGAATACGTCCAGGCCTGCTCCATATATCCTTTCCTTCTTCAGGCACTCGACCATCGCTTTCTCATCAATCACACCGCCCCTTGAAGTGTTGATAATGATAGCATGTTCCTTCATCATTCCAAATTCCTTCTCCCCGATGAGATGCCTGGTTTCATCCATCAGCGGGACGTGGATTGTCATTATGTCGGATTCCCTGATCAGTTCGTGAATATCCTCAACCTTCCTTATTCTGTTACCCTTACCCCTAATCTCTTCTGCTCCCTCTATCTGCTCTTTCGAGAGATATGGATCGTATGCCAGGAATTCAACATCGAATCCGGAAAACTTCTTGGCCACGAGCCTTCCGATCGCACCGAATCCGATTATCCCGATCACCTTGTCATCCATCTCATGCGCAATGAACTCTTCCCTGTCCCATTTCCCATCACGAACGTGCTTGTCGGCCTTTGCAATCCTCTTAAGGACAGCAAGCGTCAGGGCTACTGTATGGCTTGCCACAGCGTTCGCATTGGAACCAGGTGAATGGTAGACCTTGATACCTCTCTTCTCGCATTCCTCCACGTCGATGTTATCCAGTCCTACGCCTGCCCTTATTACTGCCTTGAGATTCCTGGCCTTGTCCAGGACGCTTCTGTCAACCTTTGTGTACGTTCTCACAAAGAGCGCGTCGCAGTCCTCAAGCCTCGCACCGGACAGGTCAGACTCAGCAAACTCGAGTTCGAATCCTTTCTTCCTCAGCATCTCCACCGAGTCCTCGTGCAGGTGGTCCTTCTCTGTAATCAATATCCTCATACTCATACCCTATATTTCCAGAAACAACTTAAAAAGGTATTGTGGATGTGTGTGTAGTGCCGGGGGTGGGGATTGAACCCACGACCTCTAGATGTCCCAGAGCTATCGTCACGCTCCGAAATATTTCGGAATCAGAACTCATAAGCAGTTCTTATGAGTCTAGCGCTCTAACCAGCTGAGCTACCCCGGCATGCCAGTGACCTTTAATTATTATTCAATATATTTATTCCTTTAAAAGCAGTCATTATCCTCTATTTTTCAGTTCCCTTCAGTTTCTTTTTCCTGTGTTCCTTCCCGACCAGGATATTGGCCAGGATTATCAGTGCACCTCCGATTAGGACGTATTGTGGAATCGGTTCACTGAGTATAATGATAGCAAGGATTATTGCTGTGAGCGGTTCGGTGAGGGAGACGGTTATCACTGCATTGTGTGCTCTTATGCTCCTGAGACCCTTGGCATAGAACACGTACCCGAGGAAGGAGAAGAAGGCGATTCCCAGTATATACATGGGCACGAGTCCAGAAGGCATAAAGGCAACTGGCTCAAACGGAACAAAGAGCAGGAGTATGAGCCCCCCAATAACCAGCGGCCAGAACGTGACCTTCCAGTATGGCAGTCCCTTTCGCTCGAAATATCTTATGAAGACAAACAGTATGGCGTATCCGCAGCCAGCCAGGATCGCCAGAAGGTTCCCGAAGGCGTTTGTGGTCATGTTCATTTCAGAGCCGTATATCGACCACACGCCCAGCAAGACCAGGATCACTGCCAGGGCCTCCTGTTTGGTTATCCTTTCCTTAAGGAACGTCCATGAGAGCAGTGCTGTCACAAGCGGATATATGTAGACCAGCACGACAGCATTCGATACAGGCACGTAGTAGAATGACATCATGTAGAACCCGAATCCTATGGTGACTCCGAAGAATCCTGCAATCAGAAACATGATCAGGTTCTTCTTCTTTATTCCCAGGGTTTCCAGTGTCTTCAGTTCCTTGGTGAACAATATCAGAAGGAATATCAGAAGGCCGGATATCAGGGTCCTGAAAACCGTAAGCAGGACAGGAGACACAGCCCCCCCTATCAGCTTAACCCATATCCCAATGGTTCCCAGGAATATCCCGGTAAGAATCAGGTATGTCGTCCCCTTCATACAATATAATTGGTTCAGCTGCGACTTAAATTACTCAGAGCCTTTCTGTCTGTTTCAGAAAACGTTCAATTCTCTTATGAATCATA
>DAOUYM010000013.1 GCA_030666115.1 Candidatus Aenigmatarchaeota archaeon | reverse complement strand
AAGACGACGCACTTGAGGTTGGCCATTCCGGAGTAAGCCGATAAGGAAGCGCCCATGTTACCTGTTGATGCGCACACCACCCTCCTGGCCCCGGATTCAACTGCCTTCGCAATCTCCACCGACGATCCCCTGTCCTTGAAGGATCCTGTCGGGTTCTGCGCCTCGTACTTGAAGTAAAGCTCAAACTTCAATCCAAGGGACTTCTCAATGTTCTTGGACCTGATTAATGGAGTCCCTCCTTCATGTATGGATACCAGCTTCCTTACAGGATAGAGCTCAAGGTAGCGGGAGTGGTTGAAATCCCTCTTTGATATTCTCTCCCTGAACCCCTTCTTTATCTTCTTATAATCGAAAACAATCTCCGGAGTGTTCCCGCACTCACATCTGAATATCTGTTTACCGGCAGGATACTTCTTCCCGCATTCCGAGCAGAGAATGAACATTTCGTGCATACTATTATTTAATTGGGCGCCTCTAATAAAAAATAAAGGACATAGAGATAGAATGGCCATACCAGACATATCAGGACTTCTCAGTATTGCTCCTGCAATGATGAGGGACCTGCCACAGATACTCAACGGGATGCAGATCGTTTTCTACATAGTTCTGATACTCGGATTCGGATCCATAATAGTGAAGGGTTACAGGGGTTATGCCCACTTTGCGATAAGAATGCTGATGAGGCTGGGATTTGGCTTCGTTGCCCTTGTTTGCGGTATAGGAATATCAGGAATCATACCAGCCTTCAGTGACAATACGTTCTACATGATGATACAGTCCATGATAATAAACCCATCCCTTGGCATAATCATTTCGACCATCGTCCTTACCATATCCCTCTACATGATATCCCATAACATATTCAATGTCCCGGGCATCAGGAAGCAGATAGAGAAACTCCAGAACAAGCTCAAGAAAGCAGAGGAGATCGCATCCAGGGGGATCAACAGGCTGAATCCTGTAAGGATTGGCGGTATTGCGATACTGGTAATCTTCCTTATCGTGTCATTGATCAACTTCCAGGGATTCCCGTCAATGGGAGATGACCTCTTCTCCTTCATAGGACTTACACCAGAGGATGTCGAGGACCTGACTGGATACATGGATGACATGGGGCTTGGGGGCGATGCACCAGAGGGCTGTGTTCCTACCCTTACCCTCATCGAGGCCAACCTTGAAGACTTCATGGCCAGCAGACTTCCCGTATCAGGTGACCAGGCAGTGAAGTCAATGATAGAATCCGGATCCGGAATGAACATGGTTATGGTATACCAGGTCACCCATGACCAGAGGAATTTCTTCCTTGGAATATCAGGCGATGGGAGCAACGTGTGCTCTGCAACACACGACACGTTCTGCGGATGCACTGATCTAAAATCCGTTATGCCGTAACCCCAGAATAAAGATTTTTTCCTGTGAAAATAGATAATTTTAAATATGAACGGACCGAATAAATCAATAAATTAAATTTTAAAAAAATCAAAAAGGGAGGTTGAAATGGCAGCAAAAAAGAAGGCAAAGAAAACAACTAAGAAAAAGGCAACTAAGAAAAAGAAAAAGCGATAACTTCTAAAATTTTAAGGTGGATCTGATGAGGTTGTTCGAATGGCAGGACGATGAAGAGGAAACTGAAGAGGAAGACCGGGAAGACACAGAAGAAGAGGGAGAATCCTGACCGGTGTGACTCGTTCTTTTACATTTGCATGATTGGGGGGTCATCTGGCCCCTTTCATTCTTTCAATATTACCCGATTACTTGATTACCCGACCCTGTCTGAACTATACTTCCCTTCTCGATCCTGTCCTTTATTCTTTCTATCCTGCAATCCAAGCCAGTCTTCTCCAGGCCCTCTCTAACGGAATCGCTCAGTTCCTGGTCATAACCCAGCACTATGACGTCTGGTCTCTCCTTCTCAACGATCCTGAACCAGTCCTCGTTATCGCCTACCACAACCCTGTCTGCTATGCCCAGATCCTCGATTGCTTTCATTCTCTGTTCCGCTGTCCTGTCAACTGTCCCCTTCTTTCTGATAAGAGTCTTGTCACTCGCAACCACAACCACAAGGAAGTCTCCAAACTCCCTGGCCTTCTTTAGAAAGAATTCATGCCCTGAATGTAACCCGGAGAAAACCCCGCCAACCATAACTTTCTTCATATAACAAGAATTGAAATCAGATTTAAAAAAGCACCCAGGCCAGGTAAGAGATCACTCGATTATCACAGGTGCAGCAGACCTGCTGCTCATTGCTACCCTTCCCTCAACTTCCTTTATCAGTTCGTAGAGCGGCTCCATGTCAAGGCTGTTTATCTGCTGCTCAAGCCACTTATTCCTTTCCCTGAGGGACTCTATATCCCTCCTGAGACCGGTCACATCCAGGTTATCAAGCTTGCTGGTCAGTCCCTTGAATTCCTCGATATCCCTCCTGAGGTTCCTGATATCACCGCCCATCCGGTCGATCTCATGCCTGCTCTTGCTGACGTTATCCATCACACCCTTGTTAATTGTCTGGATCTCGTTGGATATTTTATCTTCCAGTCCCCTCACGTCTATCTTACCTGTGTTAATGGATCCCATTTTACTGGAAGAAGATTCCATGCTTTTTATCCTCTCCCTGTTCTTTACAACCTCAGAAAACAGTTTGCTCATTTCAGACTGGGTGAAGAGTATGTCCTTCTCGTGCTTCTTAACCTCCATGAGCAGGTTATCGCTGGCTGGAGCGTATGATGCGGAAGGTGATGATCTTGGTGTGCCTGGTCCTGACCCTAATCTAGGCCTTGATGGTCTTGGTGGAGGAGGTATTGGAGGAAGCTTTGCTATCACCCTCTTCCTCTCAAGTTCTATCTTCTTCAGATCAGCCTCTTTGTTCCTCTTTATGCTGCTGTAGTCTTTCTTAGAAATCCTGTTGTTCCTGAACCTGTTCTCGATGTCCGCGAGGGTTTTCCTGACGTCCCTTTCTTTCTTGTTAAGGTCTGATATCTTAACCATTAGATCACTCTATAATTGTTTTGGTTTATTAAATTATTAATCTCTGGCTTAAAAAATTAATTTCCTTAAAAACCAGTCAAACTTTAAACCAGTGCAGGACAAAATATTATTATGCCGGTCACAAGGTCTATGAAAAGGATAATCGAGGAGACCACGCCACTGGTGATAGGATACGCTGTTCTTGAGCTCATTGCAGGAGGATTGCTTGGTGTAATGACCCTGGATATAGAACTCCTCCCAGGACTTTTCATCCTGATACCCGCGCTTCTTGATATGAGAGGAGGGATAGGAGCCACCCTGGGCGCAAGGCTGAACTCCGGTCTCCATCTCGGATACATAAAACCAGGAAAGGTCACAAAGGCGCTGAAGGTGAACATATATTCTGCCCTGATACTAAGCGTTGTTATTTCAGTCGCACTGTCATTCTTCGCATTCGTCACTTCACAGCTTGCAGGCATAGTATCGATAAGCTTCCTGGCCTTCTTCCTTATCGCTGTTACCACAGGTGTCCTGTCAGGCCTTGTGATGATGATGCTGGCCATCTTCATATCAAGCTTCAGCTATAAGAGGGGACTTGATCCTGATGATGTGACCACACCGACCATAGGGGCAGCGGGTGACATAATAACAATCATCTTCCTGTTCCTGGTGGTTAAACTGGTGTTGGGGTTGGGAATATGATATACACCATGAAGACCATAATAAAGGAAAGCCTTCCGGTGCTTTTGTTAGCAGGCGCAGTATCCATCTGCGCAGGTCTGGTGCTACATACCAACAATGAGATACTCTTCATGCTTCCTGGTATACTGGCAATAGTACCATCCTTCAGCAACATGGGAGGTAGTGTCAGCTCAGTGCTGTGCTGCAGGCTGTCGTCGGCCCTGCATCTGGGACTCATACACCCGAAGATAAAGAAGACCAAAACCCTGGAGAGGAATGTGTTCGCCACAATGATAATAGGAGCGATATCATTCTTTGTGCTCGGGCTGGTTGCTGCCCTCTTCAATATGCTGATAGGTCTCAAGAGCCTTAGTTTATTGGTGTTCCCTTTCGTTACACTTGCGGCAGGGTTCCTCACAGTACTAGTACTCATCTCAGTTACCGTAGTGTTCAGCTACGTTTCATACAGCAAGGGAATGGATCCAGACAATATGGTAATACCCGTGCTTACCAGCATGGGAGACTTTGTCGGGATTCTGTTACTCTTCGTAATGATAATGCTGGTGATGTGAAAGCATCATGCTCACGAGGTTTAAAATAAGGAGGGAATGGAAATGCAGATGTATAAGAAAAAGGAAATCCTTGAGGACATCACAGGGAAGAGAAGGAATGTGATAGACCTCATAGTGGAGATGAAGGATCTTGCCGGCCGTGCGATAGACCTGGGTTTCTCAGCACTGCTGCTGCAGGACAAGAAACTAGCAGAAAAGATAATGGAACTCAAGGAAGAGATGGAGATCAAGCAGTACGAGATAGAGATAGAGTGCATGCTTGCTGCATCCAATGTGGAGCAGGCCCTGGGCCTGACATCCGTTATGAGGGTGGCCTCAGCGGTTGCGGATATATCAGACGCTGTCAATGAGATAACTGACGGAGTTCTTAGGGGAATTCCACCACATCCAACCATAAAGGAAGCACTAAAGGCAGCGGCAGAAACCATAGATTCCGTGAACGTGAAGAAGGGATCCAAGACAGTAGGGAAGACGATAGAGGAAGTGACCAAGGGACTGGTTAAGGTGATAGGTCTCAAGAGAGAGGATATCTGGTCATACCAACCGAACCCTGAGGAGAGAATAAAGTCAAAGGATTTCCTGATAGTGAGTGGTAGCAAGGGAAGAGTCCATGAAGTGATAAAGGAACTTAAGAAGTGATTAACCGTTCTTTATCTTTGCCTGTGCGGCTGCGAGACGTGCAACAGGAACCCTGAAGGGAGAACATGATACGTAGTCCAGCCCTGCTAAATGGCAGAACTCTATGGAACTCTTCTCACCACCATGCTCACCACATATCCCAATTTCTATATCAGGGTTAGATTTCCTGGCTTGTTCGATGCATATTTTCATCAGGAAACCAACACCTTCCCGGTCCAGTACCTGGAAGGGATCGTTTTCTAGTATGCCCTTCTCAACATATGCGGGTATGAACTTACCTGCATCATCCCTGGAGAATCCATAAGTGGTCTGGGTGAGGTCATTCGTTCCAAACGAAAGGAAGTCCATTTCCTTTGCTATCTTGTGCGCTGTGATACATGCCCTTGGAAGCTCTATCATGGTCCCTATCTTGCACTTAACTTTGACTTTGCTCTTTTCTGTTATTTCCCTGATCTTCTTTTTAATCACCCTCTTCAGGACCAGTGCCTCCCTGACGTCACTAAGAACAGGAATCTCTATTTCAGGAAGCGCTTCCCCTCCGTGCTTGTTCACTTCAATGGCAGCGCTTATTATGGCCTCTGTCTGCATCTCAGTTATCTCCGGGTAAACCACCCCCAGTCTGCATCCCCTGAAACCAAGCATCGGGTTGAATTCGGACAGTGAATTTATCTTGGTTCTCATCTCATCGAAATCTATTCCCATATCCTTTGCTATTGATTTTATTTCATCATCTTCCTTTGGCAGGAATTCATGGAGTGGCGGATCCAGCAACCTTATGGTTACAGGCAGTCCGTTCATCTCCTTGAATATTCCTATGAAATCCTTCTTCTGTATCGGAAGCAGCTTCTTAAGGGCTTTCTTCCTTCCCTCTTCGTCCTCTGCAATTATCATCTCCCTTACTGCGCGTATCCTCTCTTCCTCAAAGAACATGTGCTCTGTTCTTGCCAGGCCAATTCCTTCTGCCCCGAAATCCCTTGCCCTTTTCGAGTCTTTTGGTGTGTCAGCATTCGCCCTCACCCCGAGTTTCCTGAAATCATCAGCCCATTCCATGAGAGTGTTGAACTCTCCCCTGAGTTCAGGGTCTGTGACAGCGAGCTCTCCCAGGAACACTTCACCCGTACCTCCGTCCAGGGTTATCCAGTCCCCCTCCTTGACAACGATTCCGTCAACAGCGAACTTCCTTCTTTTTTCGTCTATGGACATGTTTTCGCAACCAACCACGCAGCACCTGCCCATTCCCCTGCCAACCACAGCAGCATGACTGGTCATTCCTCCCCTGGCCGTGAGGATTCCCTGCGAGACAGCCATTCCCTGGATATCCTCAGGTGATGTCTCGTTCCTGACAAGAATGACATTCTTTTTCTCTGATAACTCCTCAGCTCTTTCAGCAGAGAACGTGGCGATGCCGACAGCTGCTCCCGGGGACGCGGGCAATCCCTTTGCTATCTTCCTGGCCTTCCCCTTTTCTTTCGGGTCAAGCTGCTTGTGGAGGAGCTGGTCTATCTGGTCCGGGTCTATCCTCATTATAGCCATACTCTTCTTTATCAGCCTCTCCCCCACCATGTCCACCGCAATCTTAACAGCGGATTGTGCTGTTCTCTTGCCTCTTCTTGTCTGGAGAATGAAGAGGTTACCTTTCTCTATCGTGAATTCGAAATCCTGCATGTCCCTGTAGTGCCTGTCAAGTACCTTATACACCTTCATCAGATCCTCGTAGACCTTAGGCATGTCCTTCTTCAGCTCCTTTATTTGCTTGGGTGTCCTTATTCCTGCAACCACGTCCTCGCCCTGCGCGTTCAGCAGGTACTCACCATAAGGCTCGTTCTCACCTGTTGATGGATTCCTTGTGAATCCCACACCAGTTCCTGAGTCCCATCCAAGGTTGCCGAAAACCATCACCTGGACGTTGACAGCGGTCCCCGTAGTCTCGGGGATGTTGTTAAGCTTCCTGTATATCCTTGCGCGTTTGTTGTTCCAGGAGTTGAAAACAGCTTTTATGGTCATGTTTAACTGCTTTCTTGGGTCCTGGGGGAAATCCTTCCCATCCTCTGATATGATCCCCCTGTACTCATCAACTATACTCTTCAGTTCGTCTGCACTCAGGTCAGTGTCCTTCCTTCCCTTCTTGTATTTCTCAAGGACCCTCTCGAATTTCGAGTGCTCAACACCCAGCACAACATCGCCGAACATCTGTATCAGTCTCCTGTACGAGTCCCAGACGAACCTGGAATCATTACTTTCTTTCTCCAGTCCTTTGACTGTCTTGTCATTAAGTCCCAGGTTCAGTACGCTGTCCATCATTCCTGGCATTGAGACAGGTGCGCCTGACCTTACAGAAACCAGGAGTGGATGCTCCTCGTCACCAAGGCTCCTCTTTGCCTTTTTCTCGAGTTTCTTAATGTTATCATCAATTTCCTTTTCCAGGCCTCTCGGACAATGGTTTTTCTCCAGGAAATCCAGGCAGACCTGAGTCGATATTGTGAAGCCGGGCGGAACAGGTAATCCTATCTTGGTCATCTCTCCAAGGTTCGATCCCTTTCCTCCCAGGAGCTGCTTGCTCTCCTTTCCCTTCTCCCCGAAGAAGTAAACCAGCCTGTTCATCATTCAGATAAGTATGAAAGATTCTTTATAAAAGTTGCAGTAGCAGTAGCTGATCGTACAAAGATATAATTTAAGTAAAGTTTTGTAGAGTCTTGTAGACGGTTTAATGAGCAGAATCTAAGTTTCTAGCTTTCTAAGCTTCTAAGTTTCCTCGTCTTCCCTGACCCTTTCCTCTACCTCGTCCTTTATTCCAAGGATCTCGACCATTTCCTTGTAACGGTTCCGGATGGTGACTTCCGTCACCCCGATCGCATCTGCGACCTCTCTCTGGGTCTTTTTCTCACCCTCGAGAACAGCTGCTATGTACAGGGCCGCAGCAGCAACTCCTATAGGTCCCTTGCCGGACGTAACGTCGGACTTGGCTGCCTCGTCAAGAACATCGACTGCCCTGACCTGCACCCTTTCCGAAAGACTCAGAAGAGAACCAAATCTTGGAACGTAGTCCTGGGCCTTTGCAGGCAGGATCCTTATTGAAAGCTTCCTTGAGATGTAACGGTAGGTCTTTCCAATGTCCCTCCTGTTTATTCCAGAAGCCTTGGATATCTCGTCAAGGGTTCTTGGTGCACCCTCTTCCCTGCATGTGGTGTAGAGAAGAGCAGCGATTATTGATTCTGTTGATCGACCCCTGACCAGCCCCTTTTCAACGGCGTGCTGGTATAGCTTGGCGACTCTTTCATGAACAGCTCTTGAAAGATGAAGATAAGAAATCAGTCTCTGAAGTTCAGAGAACGCAAAGGATAGGTTCCGATCCTTTGACTTGATAAGTCTTTTATGCCACTTGGTTAGTCTGTAATACTGTGCCCTTTTCTTTGAAGAAACCTTAAAAAGTTCACCACGACCCTTTCCGATTTCAGTGGTTATTCCCTCGTCGTGCTTGGTTGGTGTCAGAGCCGCGCCTGTCCTGACCCTTCTTGATCTCTGGTCCTCGTCAAACGCCCTCCATTCCTGGGTCAGGTCTATCATGGATTCTCCGATAACAGCACCACATGCCTCGCATACGGATTCTCCCCTGCCGTGATCGAATTTTATGTTGGATGATCCGCATTCAGGACAACCTTTCTTTGCATCTGGCTTTATTGGAGGTGCAGAAGCGGATTCTATTTCAGTTCTTTCAGAAATCATGGAAGTCGTTGATGGGGTTCTTTCAACATGCATCTTTCTTGGTTCCCGCTTAACCTTCCTTTTCGTTACCTTGCTTTTAACATTCTTTGCAGTAACTTTCTTTTTAGTGGCTTTCCTTGCTGGTTTCTTTACCACGTTCTTCTTGGTCTTCTTGACAGTCTTCTTCCCGGCGTTTTTAACCTTTTTTTTAGCAACCATATTGTTACCCCTCTCCAGTGACATTACAAAAGATTAATAATATATATAAAAGCTAACCCTTTATAAAGATTTCGGTACTCGAGTATCTATGTAAGGTTAGCGGTTGTTACTAATTAACAGTGATATTGGTGTTCTGTTAACGGGTGGTATCGATAATTCGGGCTCGGAATTAATTTAAATCGGTTAACTTATTGATTAATATGGGAGTTAAAGAATTTCTTAAATTGAGTTGGATTAAAATAATTATCATTGTCGTGTTGATGATCCTTTTCTATAACGGGGTTTTGTCATCTCTTGTTATCGGTGGATCCCAACCTACTATTATGTATATTTACGCGTCATTGTTTCTCATAACGTTGATCTATTTTGTAATTTCGATAATTGTTACAATTTATATGAAGTATAAGAAATGAGCGAGCCCGACCCCACCATCAAAACTCATCTATTCCTGACTGAATACCGCCGCTCTTCATTCCATCCAGGGTCTTCTGCATTGCTTTCTCCTTCTGCATTCCTGACCAGTGGTAGGCTTCGTCCCTTGTGCCCCTGGTTATGAGAATGATTATCTTCCCGACTTTCTGCCTTCCAACCCGGCCCCTTCTCTGGATGGACCTTATTCCTGAGGGAACCGGCTCGTAGAACACGGCAAGGTCCATGGCAGGTATGTCCAGGCCCTCTTCTCCAATCGAGGTGCACACCAGAACATTGTATTCACCGTCCCTGAAGTCGGATAAGCGCTGGTTCTGCTCCTTCTGGGTCATTCCCTCTCTCTGGCCAACGAACTCCACTGGTTTCGCACCATCAACCTTACCCAGGGAACCGGCGATGCTCTTGACAGATTCCCTGTAGTTCGCGAACACGATTATCTTGGAGTCCGGCTTCTCCCTTATCTGGTCAGTTATCAGTGAACAGAGCTTCCCTATTTTCGGGTGCTTGGAACCCTGGTCAAACAAGGAGCGGGTCAGGTGCATAGCACCGGATACGTTCTTGTTGCTAACCAGTCTCTTATCAGAATTGGACTTCCCATCCCTCAGTTTCTTCCAGTACTTCTCCAGCACTGTTATGCCCTGTGTCTCGATAAGTGTGATTGCGTGCTCCAGCTTTATTGCCTGTACCACAAAGCTCATCAGGAGTATGGACCTCTTATCACCATCCTTTAATCCCTGATACAGTCTTCTCTGCAGGGAGATCAGGTCCTTCTTGGAAACCATCCTTCCCTTTAGCGGTCCGAACTTCTTTATCGAGTTTATCCTTTTCTGGTATTCCTCGTTGATCATTGTCCTTATTCTGAGGAAGGATTCCGGAAGCTCCAGGTAGGCCCACTGCACTTCCTTCTTCTTGACCCATCCTGTCACGTCCTCATCTGTTTCTGACCTCACCTCAACTGCTTCAATCCCTATATTCCTGTTTATCTCGCGTATCTTCTGGCCGGTCCCGCCTGGCGATGCGGTAAGGCTGAGGATCCTCTCGTGCTTGGCCACCTCCCTGTACTTCTCAGCTATGTAGGAGTAGGCATATTTCCCCACGGCGTGATGGGCCTCGTCTATGACCAGCAGGGAGAAATCCTCCAGTGAGATCCTTCCCTCTGAGAGGTCATTCCTTATGGTCTGTGGAGTCGCGAAGATGATCTGCTTCTCCCCATACATCTCGCTCCTTAAACCAGGTTTTATCATACCAGTCACAACACCGAATCTTTCACTATCAATGTTCATGGCCTTGAGGAAGAAGTTGTAATGCTGGTTCACCAGCGGTCTTGTTGGAGCCAGAATAAGGATTTTGGAATCCGGGTACTCCTCAAGCCTCCTGGCTGTCAGCAGAACAGCTATCGGAGTCTTTCCCAGACCAGTGGGCAGAACGCATAGCGTGTTCTTCTGCACTGCAGTGGCCAGTATGTTTGCCTGGTATGACCTTGCCTCTATCACATCATCATTGATCAGTTTGTGTTTTACAAACTCCATCTTTTCCTCTGTCATGACAACACCATTCTGATATAATTTTATAATGATGTAGATGCAATTAATTAATATATGAAGAAAACCAAGCCAAAGAAACTGAAGAAAGCCAGGAAACCCGCAAAAAAACATACCAAAAGTCTTGTGGGTCTGGTAGAGAAGATAGAACTGGTTGGACAGAAAAAGGTAGAGGCGCTGGCCCTATGCGATTCTGGTGCCAGGGGGACGTCTGTTGATATACGACTGGCAGCTGACGCTAGGCTGGGACCAATAATAAGAATAACCAAGATAAAGGCAGCCTCCATAAGCAGGGAGATAAGCAGGCCCGTGGTCAGGGCCAGGATAAAGATCAAGGGCAGGGTTTTCGATACAGAAGTCAATATTCAGGACAGGTCACACATGACCTTCCCTGTGATAATCGGAAGGAACGTGCTTACAGGGAATTTCATAATAGATACGAAAAAAGGTTTATGACAGGAGCAATGAATCGAGAGGATGCATATAACCTTTTTATATATGGAGTCAAAAGTAATATGATATTTTAAAGAGGATTTATATGTCATCAGAATTTTACATAAAGGTTGAGAATGTAGTTGCATTCACAGCTCTTGGTAAGGACATCTCACTTACAAGACTGGTCGAGAAAATAGAGGATGTTGAGTACGAGCCAGAACAGTTCCCTGGCCTGGTTTACAGGATAAAGGATCCAAGGGCAGCTGCCCTGATATTCTCTTCTGGGAAGATAGTGTGCACAGGTGCGAGAAGCATCGAGATGTCCAAGGAGGCAATGCACAAGATAGTGGACAGGTTAAGGAAGACCGGATTACGTCTCCCAAAGACATTCGATATCAAGATAGAAAACATAGTTGCCTCATCCAAAATAGATGCTAAGCTCAACCTGGAGGAGATTGCCTTCTCCCTTGAAGACGCAGAGTACGAGCCAGAACAGTTCCCTGGCCTTGTATACAGGATAAGGGAGCCAAGGGTCGCTTTCCTTCTGTTCTCTTCTGGAAAGATAATATGCACTGGTGCGCACGATATCAAGGACATCTACACTGCACTGAAAAAGCTCAAGAACAAGCTCGAGGAAATCGGGATAAAAGTCAAACCAGTCGCAGATGACAAACCCAGTGACAAAGATAAGGACGACAAATCAGATAAAACCAAAAACAAATCACACAAAACCAAAACCAGGGCAGATAAAACCAAACCAAAAAAATAAAATAAACCAAAATCAGTTGTGAAGTAATCCGTATATGATGTTCTATTTCTTCCTGTTTCCCTTACCCAGCAGGTTTTTCCATTGCCAGGAGAACTTCTTTAACTTCCTGCTCCTTCCGTATCCACACGCAGAGCATACATTCTTCCTGATGTGGTATGCTATCTTCCCGCACCGCCTGCAGGCTATGTGTGTCTTCTTGTTTCTCTTTCCCATACTGGGCGTTCCCTTGGTCATATAATCACATTATACTAATCACTATTCTACATATGTATATAAATATCTTTACCGTTACCCCATGCATCATCATTCAATCAGCGAAAGAAGAAACAGTTTACTTCTCCGGTGATATGTATACGATTGAGTCACCACGGATCAGGACCTTTCCAAGTTTGACTTCCTTCTCACCATCTATGCTGGCTTCATCTAGCCAGATATTTATGTGCGAGTCAAAAGCCTTCAAAATCCCGAATATACTGTCACCAGATTTCGTCTTTATGATTATCCTTTTGTCCGTTGAAGATCCCAAAACATCAAGTGGTCTCTGCATAAAATCACTTAAATATATTATCTCCCCAACCTATTTAAAGCTTATCGCTGGTTGGTTCTCTAACATTGGAGGGTGCAAAAACTGCTTATAGTTAGGTTTAACATTGGCGGGAGCGAGGTTTTTGCTATCAATTTCTCAAATTCGGAGAAGTTTAGGAGCAGATTATGATAAGGAGGTGAATGTGTGAAGAAAGGAACGGAGAATGAAACTTTTAAAGAAGAAAACGAAGAAAAAGATATGGCCACAAAAGAAGGTTGCACAAGAGCTGGTAAACATCCTCCAGAAACGAAAGGGGGGAAATGCGGAAAAAAGTTGAAAAAAAGATACTCTGTCATTAGAAGAACCAGAACTAGTAGAACAATTAAAAGACGATAGCGATAATATGGAAACTGAATATCACAAATCTCTAAAGTATTTATTAAAGGAATATGGAGAGGGTCTCACTGGAGTTTTGAGTGTATCATGCAGTGGAAACCCTCTATTAATCGATCATGGGTGGTCAAAGGGTAAACAAATAGTCTATAAGCCAGATGTCCAATATGTACTGAAAAAGAGAAGAGATATAATCTGTTTTGAAGTATTAGAATCTCAGATAGCCGCCAAGACTATATCAGATATAGTACGTTGTATCTTCCATGATAAAGTTATTGATTTGTATCTGTTGGTTAAGAAAAAAGGGAAAAGAGATAGTGTGTTAGAAATCTCGGAGGTTATAATTTCAAGATTCGAAAAAGAATTAAATCTTTATGAGAAGGAGAGGAAGAAAAGAAAGATACCAATTAATGTGACTGTAGAAATCATATCTGAAGCGGAATTAGAAAATAAGAAAAAATTATTTAAAAGATTCAAAAACTTAATCAAAATATGAGAACACGAGTAAAGTTCCCTAAACGGACTTCTGATAAATTCAATTGTTCTGGGGATTAAAATTCGGTTCTGTTTTCAATTCAAACATCTCGTATATCAAATCCTGCCACATGGAAAAAATTTAAAGATAGAAAATAATTACCCCATATGCCACCGAGAAAAATCAAGGCCGTCGATAAGGGAATGCCGAGAAGTAAGTATAGATTCAGTAAGTCTATCAGAGAAAATGGAGATGTTAGTGTAATTTATAAATTGAGACGGTTAGGGAAACCTACGTTAGTTTTTCATTATGTTTACGACAAAAATCTCGTGTTGAAGCATTGGGAGCCAAAAACGCCATCTCAAGAAGGCGTGGACGCATGCTCTAAAGTTGTATATGGAAGATACCCAGGCTTGAAACCCAAAAAATCTACTACAATACCTCATCCAATAGCCGAATAAGATGATATTTATTACCTCGTTTCCTAACGATACCACACATTCTGAAATTGTTGATTGCAACACGAATCGTTATCATTTGGTATTTGTCAAAACCCAATATCCTCCCGATCTCGTTCGTCGTGAAATCGTCCATCAACAGCATGGCCATTGCTATTCGTGTCCAGTTCAGTTTAAGGAACTCGGGATAACGTCTCTGGATCCTAATTGCCCGTCGGATATCTTTTACTCCATCCATAAGCATCCTCTATCAGATCTTTAAGATTATGATTACCGAGACCCGCCGACTCGGATGGTGTCTCACCACCAAGTGCCATGTTCGGTCGCACGTAATTGAAGAAGACATGCCATATATCCATTATCTCCGAGGCCGACTCAATGTTCTTGAATCCACGCATCGTCTTCGTCCTGGCCCTTATGGTGCTGTGGTGACGCTCTATGAGGTTGTTCTGCTTTCTGGCAGTGATACCGGGAGCAATATAATGTTCCACGTGTGGGTAGGTAATGCGATGAAAGGCACTGCCTATGGCTTTGGGGTATCCCATCATCCCGTCGGTCGTTATACGCATCGGGAGACCAGTCATCTTACTCTTAACCTCCTTGAACAGCGACTTCGCGGTTCCCATATCCCTTGTTCTGGATATCTTGCTTGCTAAAATGAATCTGTCCCTCTTCGACATAACATTCCAGAGCCAGGCCCATTCACCACCTAACCGAATCATCATCTCGTCTGCATGCAGGTAATCATCCTGCCCGTTAATCTTAATGCTGTCAGTGTAAGTCTTCAGTGATCTCGAGAATCTACG
>DAOUYM010000059.1 GCA_030666115.1 Candidatus Aenigmatarchaeota archaeon | reverse complement strand
AGGATCTTCGTTTTCAAGTCTTTCTCTCAGGTGGTATCCCTGACATACACACGCAGAATGAACCCCTGCTTTTTTCGCAGCCTGGATATCATATACGGTATCTCCGGTGTATAGCAATGATCCTGGCTCCTTGCTGAATTTCCTATATATCTCCAACAAACCTTCTGTCTTGTCTTTTGAGTTTCCTTGAATATGGTCCAGAAAGTGAGTAACGTCATATTCTTCAGCTTCTTTCATGAGGTTTTCAGCAGGATGACTACTAAGAACAACGATTCCTTTTCCTTTATCTTTAAGATGTTGGAAGACCCCGTGAACATCAGGATAGACTGTTGGAACAATCCCATCATTATTTGATTCATCAAGATATTCTTTATACAATCCAAATAGCTTTCTGGGATCATCTGTTATGCCGTGGTCATTGAAAATACCAATAGGTGTGAGTGTTGTCCTAGGAAGCCACTCCTCGAAGGTTATTCTTTTTACGTTGTATTTTTCAAAGACCCTCATATTCGCCTCATAAACAGGCCTCCTGTCATCACTTATTACGCCGCTCCAGTCAAACGCGAATATTTCGATCATGGTTCAGTGTTGATAGAAAAATATTTAAGACCAATAGACTTCTACAGCCCCACGATTTTTGTAGGTTCGTTGATTTCTTTGTTCCTTTCCAGTCTGTAGAGGGAACCCATCACGCCTTCCGAGACCCTCTCTTCATGTGTGATCAGGAAGACCTGCTCCACGAAATTATTTATCCTTTCCCTCAGGACGCCGGTGAACTGGTCTATTGCATTGATGTCCAGGTTGTGTGTGGGTTCATCCAGTATAAGCCACTTCAGGTTCGGTACGAGCGCCATTGAGAAGGATATCCTCAGCGCGAGACAGGCGATCGAGCGCTCTCCGCCAGACACTATCCCATCAACCGAGATCCATCCCTCACTGGTCTTTACCTGCAGCACGTAATCCTTATCAATTGCCAGCCTCACACCTGATATGTCACCGTAAGGGTACAGATCATTCCATATCCTTCCCATTGAGTGGTTGACGTTCTTCAGGAACTCCTCCCTTAGGCTGTCCTGTGTGATCTTGAGTACCTTCACGAAGGTCTTCAGCTTCCCAACAATTTCCTCATCCTTTTCCATATCCTTTTTGTACTTCCTTAACATTTCTTCCCTCTTCTTCAGGTCCTGCAGGGATTCTTTCCTGTCATCAATCTTCTCGCTCAGTCCTGATAACCTGGTCGATATCTCCCTTTCCTTCGCAATAATATCCTGCAATCTCTTTCTCATCTCCTTTACATCAACATCCTTCAGTTCCGAGTTTATACTATCCATTTCTTTGGACAACAACTCTTCCTTCTCCTGGTATCCCTTCATCCTTTCCTCAAGGCCCCCGATGTGTTCGAGATCCTCCAGCATCGAGCTGAGTTTCTCCTTATTCAGCACTCTCTCCTTCAGGTGATCCTCTATCAGTATGATCCGTTTCTTATCCTCATCCATTTCCTTTACCAGGCTGTTTACTTTGTTCCTGATAACCATCTCCTTCCCTTTCCTTACATCAGTAAGTTTCCTTCTTTTATCCTCTGTTATCTGGGAGTCGCACGTGGGACACCTGTCACCCAACATCTCCATCTGGCTTACCTGTTCCTTTATGGCGGATATCTCTGCGTTCAGGGACGCAATGTTGTTCCTGCTCTCCTCAAAATCCTCCCTTCTCTTCTCTATTTCTTTTTCAAGAGTCTCTATCTCCCTGTCCAGTTTCCTTATGGTATCGGGCATTTCTCCTGGTTCCACTCCCCTGAGTTTTTCCCTGCTGGATTTCAGGCTCTCTTCAAGTTCCTTCTTCCCGGTCCTGGTGGATTCAATCTCAATTCTTGTCCTGTTGAACTTCTCCTCCATCTCATCAGACTCCTCAACCCTGTCCTGAAGGCTCTCCCTATCGCTCTTGATCTCCTTCAGCTCCTTTTCCATTCCTCCCTTCTCGTCATCCAGCTTACTAACCTCCTCTGATATCTCCTTAATCCTGGAATCAAGGCCCTCCTTCTCAAGTTCTTCAAGCAGTTTTGTCTTCTCTTCCTTGCCATGGATTATCCTGTTGGAAAGGGAGACAGATCCTTCCCTGGCCTTTTCGAATCTGTCCAGTTTCAGCATCCTGTCTATGTGCTGGGTCCTCTGTCCCTTGGGTATGGTGAGGAAGTAGTCGAGGCTGTTCTGTTCTGAGTAGACTGCCTTTGAGAACAGGTCGTAGTCCATCTGCAGCACATCCTCTACAACCCTGTTAACCCCCTGCGGGTTGACCTCGAGCAGTTTTCCGTCTTCCCTTATCTCTGCTTTTGTTGTTCCTTTTCCCAGCTCTATGATCCTGGTAACAGAATACGTCTTCCCGCCAACCTGGAAATCCAGCGAAACCTCTGCGTTGGATTTGTTATGCGGCCTCTTCATTATCAGGTCATCCAGCCCGATCTTCCTGGAATGGAGTGCAGGAAACGTCCCAAACAATCCGAAAGTGAGCGCCTGGACAATGCTGGTCTTCCCTGACCCCATTATCCCGATTATTGCATTAACCCCATGGGTAAAGGTGAATTCAGAATCCATGTGAGATTTCCAGTTCCTAAGAGAAATTCTAGTAATCATGCGTGATTCTTGGATCTAAACATTTAATCCTTTTAGGTCGATTGGATGGAATTCCGATGGATTTGTATAGAATCGGATCGAATAGAATCAGATCTTCTTTATCTTTCCTGGTGTGGGCTCGTAGCATATGCCTTCTGCCAGCACATCGTTTATGACGGACTCGATCTCGTTCTCTTTGTTGTCCTTGAAGTTCTCCAGTATTTTTGTGTACTCGATTCCGTCTTCGCCGCCCTCTATAAATTTCAGTATCTCCCTCTTGAGTTCTCCCTTGTCTTCTTTCCTCTCGGCTGGTTTTTCTTCCTTCATTTCAGCTTTCGATTCAGTCGCCTTCTCCTTCAATTCTTCTGCTTCTTTTACATTGTCCTGTGACCCAATGGAACCGGTACCCTTCATTATCTCCAGCTTTCTGAGCAGTTCCAGGTTGGGATCATCTATCGCCTTGACTATCTCCGGAATCATGTATATCTCACCCAGGTATTCCCTTATCTTCCCTATAGCCTCAACAACGCTGCCTGTTTCAAAGCTGTCAATTGGTTTGGTTGTCTTGAAGGTCTTTATCCTTATGGTTTCTGTTGAGTCGTCCAGGGTGAGGGATGCGAAGTTACCGTCTTCTGCCACGAACCCGGAAACCACAGTGCCTATAATCCTGGCACGTGATATCTCATTCCCATTAGGAGCCACAACAAAACTGGGCACCATGCCCTCTTTCTTCTCCCATTTTCCGTTAACTATGTCAGAAATCCTTACTTTCTTGGCAGTCATCCTTTTTACAGGCATGGTATAAAATACACGTTTAGATTTAAAAAGCAAACCAACCGGAACAGATAGAAAAGTTAAAACTATTCCGAAAAAATCTTTAAAATCTTTATAAACATGCTCATACAAAACAGTTACTTAATAGCCTCCTAAAAATTGCACAAATAAGGTTTGATAATAATGGTATGTCTTGATTGTGAGAAACACGCCCCACTGAGAACTTGCGAGATACATAACCCTCCACAATCCAGAATATGCAAGGATTGCTGCATATCCAAGTTCAATGGACATGACTGCCGCTGGTTCGTGTTATGTTGGGGATAATTTAAAAATAATCTAGAGATTATTTCTTTTTATCGTCTTTCTTTTCATTATCTTCGGATTCCTTGGCTTCCTTCTCAGCTTTCTCCAGGTCCTTCACACCCATCTTCTCTTCTGCTTTCTCTGCAGTGTCTTCCTTCTTGGGCTCCTCAGCTACCTTTTCTTCTTCAGCTTTCCCCTCAGATGGCTTCTCTTCCTTCTTTTCTTCTATCGCCTTTTCCTCTGTCTTGGCCTCTGGTTTTGCCCCTTCCTTCTTAGCCTCGTCTTCCTTTGGTTTTGACTTGGCGCCGAGCAGCTTATCCAGTGCTTCCTTTCCGTATGTCAGCACCTTGAGGTTCACCTGAGACGTATCTGCAGATACAGTGTTTCCTCTCACGGATTTCCTTTTTCTCTGACCCCTGATTTTTGGATGGAAACCAGGCGGCATTGCAAGCAATACTTTTTTCCTTCCTATTCCGTCAACATCCCTTCTCATAGGGAATCCCTGCTTGTCAGACCCTCCTGTCAGTTCCAGTTCGTATCCGGTCAGTCCAAGTGAGTTTCCAGGAACCTTATCACCGATCTTCTTTCCTATCAGGCCTGCCTGTCCCTGGTCTATCTCCTTCTGGTAAGCCTTCTTGTGCTTGGGATCCGATATCACTAACTTGAAGTTCATAATTTACCCCCAGTTCTTTATTCC
>DAOUYM010000004.1 GCA_030666115.1 Candidatus Aenigmatarchaeota archaeon | reverse complement strand
AGCTTCCCAATCTTAACTCCGGGAAGCTTTCCCAGTTCCTTTATGTACTGGTAGGATACGCCGCTGGTTATTATCCCTGTACTGCCGCTCCCCTCGATTTTATTGAGCTTCCCGTACTCTTTCTCGATCCCATCAATCCTCTTGTTGACCCTGTCGTGCATCTTCTGGAGCTCTGGGCGGACGCTGTAAAACCTTTTATAATCCTTCACGAACTTGCCCCTGGTCTTGGGCTTCTTTATCCTCCCAAGCTTAACAGTACCTGCAGCATGCGAGATCAGGGTCGTGGTCCTAAGGATGACAGGAGTCTCGTATTTCTCTGACATCTCAAAGGCGATCTTGGTAAAGTCCTTGGCTTCCTGTGCATTAGCTGGCTCGATGCATGGGAGCTTTCCCATTCTTGAGAAGAATCTTGAATCCTGTTCTGACTGGGCTGAACTGTGTCCATATGGATCATCAGCAACCATGATGACCAGACCCCCCTTCACTCCTGTAAACACAACAGGAAATATGGAGTCACTGGCAACATTTACACCGAAGTGCTTCATTGCTGTTATTGTTCTGACGCCGGAATAGGATGCACCAGCGCAAGTCTCGAATGCGACCTTCTCGTTGGTGCTCCATTCGAAGTAGAATCCCATCTTCTTGGCAACAGCAGCGAGCGTCATTCCAACCTCAGAGCTCGGTGTTCCTGGATAGCATGCGGACAGGCCGACACCGGCTTCCAGAGCGCCCCTGGCAATCGCCTCGTTTCCCAGAAGGACAACTTTTTTCCCTTCCTTTTCCAGAACCTCGGGACTCGACATTTTATCTCAATTTATCATTTGTCCGAATGCCTATATTAATGTAAACAACCCTAACAATTTCCAGTTGTTTACAGCTGGCAAACCCACCAGAAGCGAATGGTTTGCCATAAGGTTATAAATTTAATGTCTTAATTCTAAGTATGGGTTTTTTAGGTCTGTTCAGGAAGGAGAAAAAACCAGAGGTGCTCGAACCAAAATCAGAGGAGAGTGTAAGTCTCAAACTAAAAGACCTGGGCACATGGTTCGAAGACAACTTCAGTAAAGATATTGATAAATCAAAATCACGTGGAGGCGAACTCTTCCAGAATGTTACGGACTCCATTTCCAATCTTAGAAACTCCTTCGTCTCACTTGAATCTGCAAGGTTCAGTGGCAGAGAAAGGGTACATGCCGCAGCCAACATGATAAAGGACAGCTACGTGAAGAAGGCCTACCCAATAATAACGAACATCGAGAAGGTTTCAAGAGAGACTGGAATGAGTTATTCCGGATTGAATGATTTTGTTACAGAAGTGACAAAAACAATAGAGACCCTCAAGAAAACCACACCCAAGCAGGCGGTTCTGATGTCCAGATATTTCAAGAAGGAATCCGAACCAATAAAATCGAGCATGAAAGAGGTCAATGGCAGTATAGACTCACTCAAAACGTGGCTTGATGAAGAAGTCACTTTAAGGTTGCTGGAGAGCATAAAGAAAAAAACAGGTTATCAGGTTTCTGGTTTCGATGAGATGAAGTCCCTTGAAAAGAGAAAGAATGATATCAAGAATGACATGATTGAACTCAAAAAGAAGAAGCAGGACAAGGAGTCCGAGTACCTGGAACTGCTTAAGGGAAACGACTGGAAGAGCTTCAATTCGATGGAGAAGGAGATCAAGGACATCAAGAATGACATAATGAAGATCGAATCTGACCTCACCAATGAACTGTCTCCAATGAAGAGACCGTTAAAGAAACTTGAGCACACACTAAGAAAACACGATATAATGTTCAATCATAAGGGCTTCCTTAAGGGGTTCATCCAGGATCCGTTCGGATCAATAAAGACCAAGAACGGTGAGGACTCTCTGAGGAGTTTCCTTTTCACCATGAACAAGATGTTTCATGACAACAAGATCGAACTAAAAGACAAGGAGAGGGAAAGGATGGATGTCCTGCTGGAGAAGATGGTCAGGGAAATACCCGAGATAAAGAAGAAGTACAATGATCTTGTCCAGAAGAGAGAAAACACTGAAAAAAGGATCAGGGAATCATCTGTGATAGTGAAGAAGAAGGATGAACTGGAGAGCGACGTTGAGAAGTACTCCAGATACACAACCGATATGGAGAAGGAACTGAAGGATGTCTCCAGGGAACAGGAGAAACTCAAAGAGGAGATGCATTCCAAGGTAAAGGATCTCGAAAAACTTATTCTAAAGGAAACAGGAAGGGAAGTTGAAATAGTTGGTTAAATAAATGTTTAAAGGCAGTAATATAATAATAGATTATGAGAACCAATATCTTGATCCTCTTATTGATTTTAACGATTATTGTAAGCGGGTGTGTAAATGAAGGAACACAATCACAAGATACACAACCCACAGATACATTATCAACCCAACTGAAAGAACTGTGTTTGAAATCCAGCTTCCCTAATACATGCCTCGCTATAGTCAATGAGGATTCCACTCTATGTGAGAGCGCAGAAAACAAGGATACATGTGACCTGGAGCTGGCAATAATAAAGGGAGATGTTAGTGCATGTAAAGAATTAACTGATTTAGCCATAGTTTCATGCTATAACTCAATAGCAAGCAAGAACAAGGACTCCAGTATATGTGAAAGTCCGGATCATCCATCCCCTGGATCATGTTATAGCATCTCGTTGGCCATTTCGGCTGAAGATCCTGAATTATGTAAAAAAACACTTGATCCTTCAAGATGTTACATAGACCTGGCAAGTAAACTAAATGACGCCAGTATATGCGAGAGAATGACTACCCTCAAACAGAGATGCTTGGCAGTTGTTAATGAGGATCCGGACATGTGCACTGATGCAGATTATCCTGATGCTTGTCTTAACGAAGTATACAAGAAGATGTCCATTACAAAAAAAGACGTTTCCTACTGCGATAAAATGACACTCGAAATTACTGACAGAGATTCTTGGGGATGCTGCTGGGACGTGGCTGTTGCATCAGATAATCCAAATCTATGTGAAAGCTGTATGTTAACCGATTTATGTTACGGGTTTGTTGCAGAGAATCTAAAGGACCCTGACGTATGTGAAAAAACCAATAGTCCTGAGAGATGCTATTATGAAACTGCTTTATCAATAAAAAGGTCAGTCTAAGATGACGGAGATGCTGATTAATTATTAAGGCTTAATGTCACAAATATGTCACGGAGAGAGGGATAAACAATAAAAAGCTTGAGATAGAAATAAAAGGACAAGCACGACTATATTAAGTGCATTAAGTGCACATAGAGGATTGGAATGAAAGCGAGTAAAGGTACAAGAAGAGGAACAAGAAGCAGGCTGAAGAAGAGTACGAGGGATAAATTCAAGGTAAGTAATTTCCTCAAGAAGTTCAAGGTAGATGATAGAGTATCAGTGAACATCAATTCATCCTCTCAAAAGGGAATGCCTCACCCAAGGTTTGATGGTAAGATAGGGATAATAAAGGAGAAGAGGGGGGATTCCTACGTGGTCCAGATATCAGTAGGAAGGTCCAATAGGGACGTTATAGCAAGACCAGAACATTTAAAACACATCAGGTAAATATGTCAATTAAACATGTAATGTTTAGAGTATAGGTGATTGTATGGAGATAAAGAGTGAAAAATTCGTTTCTTGGTCAGAAGCCAAGAAGATGCTGGAGAAGAAAGCCAAGGAAAAGGAACTTGGTTATGAGCAAAAAAACGCCCTTGAACATCTCAGGAAGTTCTCCAGGCTCACGGACAAGTCTGCCAATGAAATGGTAAATGAGCTGGAGAAACTGGAGAAGCTGAGGGAGCGCCACATGGTTGCCATAGTAAACATACTACCGCAGGACACGGATGAGCTAAAGCTTTTATTCGCTAATGAGATAGTGACTCTTACAGACGACGATAAGAAAAAAATAGTTTCGATAGTGAAGAAATTCACATAAAGATTTAAAACAAGGATTTAATTCTAAACCAGTGGGGTATGGTATGGAAAAGAAGCAGATAAGAAAAGATGACTGGGCAATAGTACTTGATTTCCTTTCTCATGGTCATAGAGGAATGGACAGGTCCCAGCCCATGGCGCAGGTTCTTGGAGAGATCTATTTCTCACTCTTGGAGGTTATAATAAGGGATGATCTTCACCTGAAAACAGGAGAGAGAGTGTACATAGGGGATGGAAAAAGAAATGATGTGAAGTACATAAGGGGCCGTGCAAAGGTTGATGACTTGACGATTGTTGCCCAGGAGGAACTTGTTGATACTGTTGAGATGATTGTCAAGAAGAACCATGAGAAGTTCCTGGAATTCTTCAACAAATCCGGTGCAATAACAACAAGGCTCCATCAGCTTGAACTGCTTCCGGGTATTGGGAAGAGGCACCTCTGGGGAATAATAAACGAGAGGAAGAATAAGCCATTCGATTCGTTTGATGATCTGAAGAAGAGAGTACCGCTCCTGCCGGATCCTGAGAAAATGATAGTGAAGAGGATAATGGGAGAGCTCAGGGACAGTGATAAATACAGGATATTCGTTCCAAGGATGGAGAAGCAGAGGATGAGATAAATGCAGGTAAAGGACATAATGAAGACTGAGGTCAAGATCATTGAACCCAGTGCGACTGTTCAGGAAGCAGCAGAGGAGATGAGCGGATACAGGATAGGATGCCTGGTTGTTGTTAATAAGGACCGAATGATGGGTATAGTGACAGAGCGCGACATCCTTACCGGGGTAGTCGCAAAAGATATTTCTGCATCCAAAACCAAGGTAAAGGAGATAATGACCACCGAAGTAGTAATGATAGAGCCGGATAAGGATGTTTCAGAGGCAGCTGAACTGATGACCAGCCAGAAGATAAAGAAACTTCCTGTGATCGATAACGACAAGCTGGTCGGTATAGTTACACTGTTCGATATATGCGCTGTCCATCCTGACACGGTTAAGAAAGCAGCTTCGCTTATGATGTCTTCTGAGAAGAAGGTCGTGGCAGGTTAACAAATTGGATATAAAATATAGAAATGGGCCCGCTGAGAGCCAGAGTTTTCCTACTGTTCTATGCAATCCCTCAATATATAATAGGGATTAGAGTTAATAATATAATAGGGATTAAATGAAAAAATCATTAAAATTTAAGTATTTTTTACCTATAGCCTCGGTATTGTTAATGGTTTTTGCAGTTTGTATGCTTACTGCATATGCTGCGGACCTCAGTTCAACCGTGACACCAAGTACAGTGGAATCTGGCACGTCCAATCAGCAATTGAATTTTACCGTAGATAATACCGATTCGACCTATAACATAACCCAAGTGGAAATAACCATCCCAGGCGGTTTTGTTTTTATAACTGATTCGAACAGCACATCTGCAAGCAATGTATTGTTTTCCAATACGTCAACCGTTCTAACATGGGATAATATCACTGCTTCTGGTTTCATAGAAAACGTTACAGTGCAGTATTTCTTGTTCAATGTAACCGTCCCCAGCGGGACAGGGACTTTCAATTTCACCGTTAACATCTCAGATACAGAATACGCATCCAATACAACAAACGTGACAATAACAGTTAGCGATACTATAGACCCGACTATAGACAACGTATCCACCTCAACAGTTGGTCCCACGACAGCCACTGTTATCTGGGATACTAATGAAAACTCAAACTCGACTGTTTATTATGGAACAAGCCAGGGTGCACTATCTTCTAATACAACAGATGCGTCTCAAGTGACCCAGCACCCCGTCGGATTAACAGGATTAAGCATGAAGACAACCTATTACTATAACGTAAGTTCTTGTGACGCTGCAAACAATTGCAACACTTCAGGAACATATAACTTCACAACATCCTGTACGGAATCCTGGAGCTGTGGAAGCTGGTCAATGTGTTACGGTTTACAAATCAGGACATGTGTTGATTCAAACGGTTGTGGCACCACAGTAAATAGGCCATCAGAATCCCGAGCATGTTCTGTGGGAGGTGTTAGAAAACCAGTACCCGAACCCCCACCAAAAGTAAAACATACATGGACCAACATAAATACTGGGGCCACGGTAAGCATGAATATTAATAAATCGGGATTAGATTTCACAAAAATCGAATTCTCGGTTAAAAATCAGGCACTTGGAGTTTCTATAACTGTTACAAAGCTTGAGGGTGAGCCTGCCTCGGTTACCCACAATGTAACAGGAAAGGTTTATCAGTACATACAGATTGACGTGGCAAAGCTTGATGATGCGAACGTAGAAAAATCAACAATCACGTTTAAGGTGAGCAAGAGCTGGATGAATAATAACAATATCGATAAATCTGGGATTAGTTTAAACAGGTATGCAATCAGATGGGACAAAATGGAAGCAACACCAGTGGATGAGGATTCAGAAAACGTTTACTACATTACTGAAACACCAGGATTCTCATATTTTGCAATAACAGGTGAAGAAGTCACAGCAGCTCCCCCAGAAGAAGTATGCAACAACAATGGCGTATGTGATTCTGGTGAGAACTTTCAGAACTGTCCTTCTGATTGTCAAGAAGAGCAACCGACTCAGACATGTACACCTGGTGAGAAAACGTGTTCAGGTCTGGAAGTACAGGAGTGCAATACCGAAGGAACAGAATATGATACGGTTGAGACCTGCCAGTATGATTGCGCAAACGGAAAATGTGGACAGCCACCAGCTGATTACACTGGAATTATTTTAGCAGTAATAGCAGTTGTAGTATTAGCGGTAATCTTTTACGCGATGTCAAACAAGAAATTTAGAAAAAAATTCAGAAAAAAACTTGGAATAAAATAGTTAACTAATGTCAATTTCTTTTATAAAAAAAGAAACATGGGCCCGCTGGGATTCGAATTCCTGCACCCCAGATCTGTACCTGATTCTGGTTACCGAGACTTGAGGTGTCCCAGGACCTCCCGCTTGCCTAGAAACTCATTATCCAAAGCGGATAATGGTCATATAAGACGGGCGCTCTAGGCCAGGCTGAGCTACGGGCCCATAACTATAGATTTATCTAACTTGTTTAAAAATAAAAACCCAACTTACCGGTATACCAAGTCCATTCTGAGTTCGTTTGCTTTGTCCTTTCCAAGAAGCGCTTTATGAATAAATAAAGATATGTTAATATATTAATTGATGAAGAACTATATTCTGTTACTGATTCTATTGATTGTTATTATTGTTATTACTTCTTCATACGCATCCTCGGTATCCGAAATCGAGTGTTACAGTAACTCCATAGTAGGTGATGCGAACGGTGACGGTCAGGTCACGCCAGGGGATGCCCAAATAATCTTTGATATATATCTCGGGGAGATAGAGGAACCAGAGAATATCTGCTGCGTGGACGTTAACGACGATGGCCAGGTCACATCTGGGGATTCGCAACTGGCCTACGACATCTACATGAACAATGAAGAATACGAATTTTGTGATAATTGTGATTTGCAGGATGGATGGTACGGGGGCGGGGATATCGGACCGGGTTGTAACAACCAAGAAGATCCGTCATCAGAATACAGAGATTATTACTATTATCCGAATCAGGCGTGCGCATACGACGTAACGTACACGAAAGACTGTAATCCCCAGGACGGGTGGTACGGAGGAGGGAACATGCACCAGGCTAATTGCGGCGAGATTGATGATGATGAAACCCTGGAGCAAAGAGATTATTACACTTTGGGAGGAACGGATGTGTGTGGTTACACAACGGAAAACTGCGAAACAAAAGATTGTGATTCGCAGGACGGGTGGTATGGTGGCGGTGACAATCCAGGTTGCGGAACAGATCCAGATTTGTACTGGCGCGATTACTACGTTGACGAGAACACGAGAACCTGCACCCACACAACCTCATGCCAGGGAACAAACCCAGTTAACTGCGATTCGTTAGACGTGTGTGAAAATGTATGTGACGGGCCCTACGAAATTAAAGGATACAAAGATTTTTATCTGGATACTGGTTCTGATTCGTGTCAATCTTCCCTTGGACCCCTGATTGAAAATTGCGCGGAAAAGCTGTCCGAGGACAGCGATAATGGAAAGGACTACTTTGTTCAGGGAACCGTAATAGACTACACTGACTGCTCAGGTGGAAACTGTAACTATGCCTCATACACTGATTACTGTTTTTATACAGGAAGCAGCGAGGTGGTTGTTGAATACTTTGCTGATGGTTCAGATTACGGACAGGAATCGCATACATGTGATTACGAATGCAAGAACGGGGTATGTGTTGATCAGGAATGTCCGGATATAGTGGATCCGCCTTGTCCTGGCGGGACACTGATACCACAGGATCCCGATGAGGACGGCTGTGAAAGGCCACCGACATGCTGCGGAGATAACGCGTGCGAAGGGAACGAGGACAGGGAGAACTGTAATAATGATTGTAAACTTCATTGCACGGATACGGACGGAGGAAAGGATTATTACGTCAATGGTGAGACCTACAACGAAGAGGAGAACGGGACGGATTACTGTGAAAGTGACTATGGGCTGGTGGAATACTATTGCGGAACTGATGGACACGTCTTGAAACAATATGCGTTCTGTTTTAACATGTGTTTTGATGGAATTTGTCTGGAAAAGATAATCGATATAGAGGCTACAATGATAGAACTTATTACAGAGGAACCCAAGGAAGGAAATGTTGTGCACATCAATGTTACCGCTTTCATTTCAACCAACTTGTTGTATAGTGAAACTGTGATGTTTCGCTTGTATGATAACGGTGAACTAGTACAAAACTCGTTATTTGACACAGACTACGTGACCCTGGAACCTAACACCAGCACAACATTCACGATAAATTGGTACCCGGACTCAACGGGTGTCCATGATCTAACAGTTGTTCTGGATCCGTACAACTGGATAGATGAGACGGATGAGAGCAACAACAACAGAAGCATGTCTGTGATAGTGGAGCAGGGTGACTGTCCAGAAAACGTTGATATATTGATAAACGGGGATGCTTTCTACGAAGGTGACTTTATAGAATTGTTAATCGCTCTTTACGATGAAATGGGAGATCCCATGCCTAACCACAGGATCTATCTTGAAACAACTGTAATCACCCCTAATTATAATTATACGGCTATCTCTCCCATGTCAACAAACGACGATGGAATTTTTGTATTGATGAACGACACACTTCTTCTTGTTTATTATGAAAGTTCATACACCATTACTGTTTTCTCTAACATGACAGACTGTGAATACGTTTCTAACAGTAAAAGCTTTGTTCTTATGACATCTCCCCTGAGCTGGGTGGTAAACTATAATGATGATATTTTCTGGGGTGAGCCTTTTGATGTGATTATTGAATACAGTAAAAAGGTGGATGATATCTTGGAAAACGTATCGGTGAATGTAGATTGTATAAAGAGTTGCACAGGGACAAATTCCAAAACACTGTTAATAGAAAAAGATAATGGTATAATAAGACTCACGGGTTTCATGGCAGATGAAAACATTGCGTACGCACACGTGAACATAACTGTTTCATACAGTTACAATGGCAGGGAATTCGTAAATTCACGTATCGTGTATCTCAATTTAAAGGATCCCATAATAAAGGAAAGGTTGATACTGAACGACATAGAAGGTTTTGTTTACGAATATTCTTACGTATATGAAAACATTTGGAGCAACATAACAACCTACACGGCTCAGTACAGCAAAGACGGTCAACAATATTACATGAACGTAGAAGAATATCAGACAGAAGGAGAAGCAAACGAAAAGCTTGCGAAAATGATAAAAAACCAGGGCAGCTTCAGTGAGGAGATCATAGACGACCAGAGGGTTTACCTACTGAAATCAGATTACCAGACAAACTACTTCTGGATATCAGATAACTTCATAATTAACTTGTGGTATTTCGTACCCACTCTCCCGGCCACAGTGAAGCTCGGTCGGATTTCAGGGGTGGAGGTCGTGCCGGAGGAGGTTGTTGAAGCCATAACGAAGAGAACTCCTGAAATCCAAGCGGAAGGGGCAACGGAAGCGGCGGTCGAGTCCCTGTTTTCGTTAACAGGGATGATAACAGGATTCGCAGCGGACTCTGCAGAACTCGAGGAACCGATTCCGATAGTTTCAGCTTACCTGAAAAAATACGAAAGCGGTATAGAGAGCATGACAGAAGAGGATATCTTGGATATAGTTCTCAGTCTCGAGGTTCTGAAGGTCAAGTTCATAGATGCTGGATTCATTTGCCTGGAAATAGCTGATTACTATGATTCAATAGGTTATGATGAAAGCGTGGAGAAGTTTAGGGTTATTTCAGGCATGTTCGATGACATGGTTGAGGACATAGACGATATAAAATTGTTCATAAGCGAGAATCTTGATGATATAATAACGATAAAGGATGAACTCAAGGAGATGATAGCGGAACTCAGGCTTTCAATAAAGGAGATTTTAAGGGTAATAGTTTCAAGTTAGGTGATATGAATGGTGAATAAAAACATTTACATTGCAATTGTCATGGTATTGGCCATAATAATCATAATTAGCGGTGTTTTGATTATAATGTCACACGGTCCTCCGACCACTGATGAATTACCATCAGGAGGAGAAACGGAAACATCAGGACTTGAGGAACCTGTTTCAGGGGCAAACGTGGGTGATACCATAGCGAATATAGGTGATACCTTAAACGATGCTTCTGACGTTCTTGATGATATAGAGAATAAATTAGGATAACCGTTGGGGTATTGACATGAAGAAGTTTTTGGTATTATCGGTATTGGTTGTTTTATTTTTGCCAGCTTTTGTAATCGCTCAGTCACTTGAATATAAAATCATGAAGGAAGTTGACGGGAGAATTTTAACACAATACAATACAGAGAAAATGGCTGAAGGAGATATTCTTCCATTCAGCTCCCTGGCCGATAATAGTGGAAAAAGTTACTTCATCCCCGATGAGATCAGGCCATCAGCAGCGGCTTATGAAGGGTATATAGTCGAATTCAATGAGAAATCCGTACTTGAATATGAAGAATTTCTTGACAATAAACTAGATGATCTTCAAGAAGCGGTTGATAGACTTGAAAAAGAGATGGCAGGTGTGGTATGGTATGATATACTGGGGCACATAAGCAACATATTCAAGGGCTCGGAAGCGAATGAAAAGAAAGGTGAGATAAGCAAAATTAAAACAGACAAACCGGGTCTACTGAAAGAACAGGAAAGGGAAATAACAGAACTACATGTCAGAATAAAATTGGACATGATAAAAGATAGGATAACGGGGATGATAACGTCTAAGGGATCTGATTCCAAAACGCTTGGAGAGTTCAAGAATGTATTCAGCGGTATTGCACTCGATATATCAGATGAAAAGGCGAAAGAAGTGGAAAAACTTGATTATGTGAAGAAAGTCCATCCCAATTACTTTGTTGAGACTACCCTGATGGATTCGGTCCCGCTGATAAACGCTGATGATGTCTGGAAGATGAAGGATTCCGAAGGGAAGAAGTTAACTGGAGAGGGTATCACGATAGCGATAATAGACACAGGGATCGATTACACGCATCCCGATTTGGGAGGATGCTTTGGTCAAAGAGACAAAGAAGATGCTGTGAACGTGAATTTAGGTGAGCAAGAAACGGTTGTAATTCTGCTCAGCTTTGAGGATGACGGGACACCTAACGAAGATTACGTTCACGATTCCAACATCATTGTCTTCGATTACCTGGACAGTTACATAAGAGAGATATCATACGAAAAGGCATGGCTTTCTGGAAATATCGCCGGACCTTACACGGTATCGAACGAAGGATGCGTTCCGGCAGGGTCAGGCAGCAATCATAAATTGATACTAGAGATGGCAATCGAAGCCGCAGATGATGACATTGATTTCAGGGATTACAAAAGGATAATCATATTTAACAAAGATCCTAACCAATGCCCACATAGTCCACAGGGAAGCATTGGCATTGTTGACGAATCTTCATCTTACTACAATTGGATGGTATCAGATGACGGGAGGATATATGCATCCGTATTATGGTATTCACCCGGTCTGGATATCAACATTGACAATAATCAGGTACTGGTTCATGAGTTTGGACATAATCTTGGTTTAACCCATGTTGATAATTACATATGCACCGATGATTCCGGTAATATGAGCACAATCAGCGATTCCTGCCAATCATCCGGGAAATCAATGAGTGACCCGATGGGCGCAGGCGGGAGGGATGCCCACTACAATGCATACAACAAGGAATTAATCGGGTGGTTATCGGACGAGAACATTGTAACGACAAGGAACGGGAGTTACTTCATTGAGCCATTGGAGACATCTTCGGATGGAATAAAAATTATAAAGATACCGATTCCTTACCTACCTTACCAATATTTCATGGAATTTAGAATCCCTGTCGGCTTTGATGAATATGACCCATGGGGTTATCCGCTTGACGGTGTTTTCTTGTATGCAAACTGGATGGGGTCCAAGTACACATTTCTGCTGGATCCCCCGCCGTTTCCAGAATTGGGTTCCTTTGAATTCTCGTCGCTCGGGATGGGACAAACATACGTTGATGATTATGGCATCTCAATAACTGTGGAAAGCGTTTCAGAAGAAGGGGCACATGTGACTATATCAAAGAATTCTGAGGTCACGCAATGCAGCGACGGTGTCAATAATGATGGTTTTTCTGACACGTACGTGGATGGGGATGATTTCAGTTGTTTGGTCAATAGTGTTTACGATGCGACCCACATAAGCGAATACGAACCCTTGGCAGCATGCCAGGACGGGGTGGACAATGATGGAGACGGAAAGACAGACTTATCAGACCCTGATTGTGAAGATACGCAGGATAACAGCGAGAACGGTGATACGTCACCCGGTACATGCAAAGTCATAGGCGGATACGATTTTGTAAACAATGATAATGACCCGATGGACGACAACGGACATGGGACCCACTGCGCCGGGATATCAGCAGGGGACGGAGCACTTAAAGGGGTCGCTCCTGGTGCGAAGCTGTATGCATACAAGATATTGAATTCGAACGGTTTAGGCTCCGGTGACCAGATCATATCAGCGATAGAAATGGCCGTTGATCCTAACCAGGACGGCGATTTCTCAGACCACGTCGATGTCATAAGCATGAGCCTGGGAGGACTAGGAAATCCGGACGATCCCATGTCCAAGGCAGTGGACAATGCCGTCGAGGCAGGTGTCATAGCGGCAATAGCAGCAGGAAACAACGGCCCGAATGAAAGAACAATAAACTCCCCCGGCACTTCAAGAAAGGCCATAACAGTCGGTGCAGTTGACAAAAATGACAATATACCATATTTCAGCTCACGCGGACCCGTCAAGTGGATTAATGGTCATATGGTAAAACCCGATGTCGTCGCTCCTGGCGTGAGCATATGCGCTGCACAATACAACTCCGCATGGAACGAATCGAAGTGTCTCGATGACAATCATGTCGCCATTTCGGGAACTTCCATGGCAACCCCTCACGTGGCGGGTGCCGCCGCGCTACTTAAGCAGAAAAATCCCGGCTGGACCCCAGGAGAGATAAAAACGGCCTTAAGGAACACGGCAAAAGAAATAGGATTCGATATTTTTTCGCAAGGGCACGGAAGGATTGACGTCCTGGCTGCGGCCGGCTTGGAAAATCCACCTCCCATGGGTGTACTGGAGACCTCAGGGAACCTAGAAGGAATCGTCACCATAAAAGGGCGCATACACTCGGATGATTTCGACAAATATGAATTATCCATCTCCAGAATGGAAAATGCAAGTGACTGGAATGTAATATATTCGACAGATGTATATCCGGCGAACGATGTGCTGTACGATAATTTCAACACATTGAAAATAAATGATGGTAAATATTTCCTTAGGCTAAGAGTTTCTGAAAAGAATGGACAGGTCACAACTGACTACACCATCATCGAAATAAACCGCATAGAAGTGATATCCCCGTTGAATTACGATATATTCAACAACAAAGACGCCATTGAAATAAGGGCCAAGATTTTAGAGGGGACCATCCCTGATGGAATCTATGTAGAATGGGGGGTCGGGAAGGATCCGTCTTCATGGTCTACTGCTGGCATGACGATTATAAACGAAGATGATCTGCTGGCCGAATGGGACATGGGCACCGCCATTGGGACTGGTTATTACACTATCAAGGCATCCATCGAGCAAAGCGGAATAACCGACAGCGAAAGCGTTATAATTTACGTTGACGCGGCCATGAGAAAGGGGTGGCCTGTGAGGATAACTTTCCAGGATTGTCCGCTCGAAGAAGGATGCGTTATATGGCCAGGATATCTCCAGGCGAGTGTCGACGACACCGATTCAGATGGCGATAAAGAGATTGTGATTTACAGCGGAGGCGACCCGCCAAATCTGACAATTTACAATGATGACGGCTCAGTTTTAAGTGAATGGGAAGTCGGGGAAAAGGATGGGTGGGGTTTTTTCGGAGGGAACCTGCACAAACCTGTGATAGGTGATGTTGACAATGACGGGTCAAAGGAGATAGTCGTGATAAGGTCCTTTTTCGGCCAGAATCGCCATAGCGTTTTTCATGTTTTTAATCAAGATGGTTCCGAAGCCGATGGTTGGCCGGTCAATTTTAATGACGTAATGCCCGGTAAAATATCATACAAAGCGGAGATCTCTCTGGAAGATCTCGACCTTGACGGCGATCTCGAAATAATCTACTTCGAGCAGGAAGGAGGTTTTGCCGCTGTCTTCAGTAATGACGGCAACATACTGCCCGGGTGGCCCGTTGATATAAAATGTTCTGGTGGCGGAGGTATAGTTTCTCATCCCGCTGTCGGCAATTTTGATGAAGATCCTGAGCTGGAGTTCGTTATCGGTAATCCCTCGCCGGATGCCGGATACAACCGGGAAACGGGTGAATGGGACAACACAGGGATTATTCACGTGTTTAACATGGACGGGACAGAAGTTGATGGCTGGCCTGTGGAAACAGAAGGATTTATATACTCTTCCCCTGCCTTAGGGGATGTTGACAACGACGGCCATAACGATATAGTAATCGGGACTATGTACTTCTCCAATGTTTTCCCTGACTATAACTATGGAGGCATTTATGTTTTCCACAGGAACGGAAGTGTCATGGACGGCTGGCCATTCCAGAAGGGTTATAATTTCTGGAGTTCACCCGCACTGGTGGATTTCAATGATGACGGGTATCTTGAAATAGCCGAAAGCAGGCTTGGTTTCGTAACATATCTCCTTGATTACAGGGGCAGGGTTCTGGACAACTGGCCGAGATACACGACATGGAACGACTACTCTTCATCCATTGCTGGAGATGTGAACGGAGATGGTCAGACGGACATACTGACAACGGCGGGAAATGGTTTTTCCTTCATCCATGGTGGAGGTGTTTACGCGTGGGACATGGACGGCAACCTCCTGGAGGGATTCCCCAAATTCACTGATGCTGATGCGCAGGCAGCCGCCCTAATATCAGACCTTGACAATAACGGCGAAGTTGAGATCGTCGCCAGCTCTGACTGGGATTACGACTTTGTGAATAATATAGAGAAGTTAAGAGGAAGCATATACGTATGGGATACGGGGGATGTATATGATGATAAAAGTATGGAATGGCCACAATTCCACCATGACTACCAGTACACAGGTCTTTACGGAAAAAATATATCTGAATTACCGCCCCCGCCAAACAAAACAGATATTTTGATAGACTTCGTGACTTTCAACGTCACGAGCCCTGTCATAAAGGCGAGAAACACAGGAACGAAAGACCTTCACATATCGGACGTGGAGATAAACGGTGACGACGTTTCCTACACTGTTGACGATCCACTAATCGAACCGACCAAGACCAAGAGCATTTACGTGCAGGAGAGCTACAGGGAAGGGGAGAGGCTCGAAATAGTTGTTGAAACACTTGAAGGCGAAAGCTCTTCAAAGACAGTCAGGGTTCCGAGGGAGACCAAGCCCAGGGAGATATCAGTGGAGGACATCACGTTCTCAATGCTCAGGCTAGAGGCCCTTTATGCTGAGCTGGACAGCGTAGAGAAGGCGCTCAGGGAGATAGGGGACTACTACAAATCGATAGGCGATTCGCAGAAGGCGAATGAGTATTACGCTGTTGCAGACATGGTCCTGGATGCTATGAAAAAAATAGATGATATGAAGAAAATTGTTAATGATAACATAGATAACCTGGAAGATATCGGGGAAGAGTTCTACCAGGACATTAAAGAACTGAAAGAACTGGTTAATGATACAATAGATCAGATTGGCGTTCTGAAAGTCAGTATGTAGGGTTCTTATTTTATATATTGATGCTTTTTCAATTTTTCTCTCGCTAATATTTTTATTTAAATAATGCTTACATCATATTTACACTATTCGCATGAAAAGTGGTCACGAAAGGTATTTAAACCACAATAATATCATATGATATGAAAACAGCTTCATGCTTAGCTTTAAAACATATTAAGAGGTGATTTAGATGACAAACGGAATAGGACAGGTTGGCGGACAGCCAATACTAATAGTCCCTGAGGGAACACTCAGGAACAGGGGCAGGGATGCCCAGAGGAACAACATAGCCGCTGCAAGGGCAGTTGCTGACACCGTGAGGACGACACTTGGTCCAAAAGGAATGGACAAGATGCTTGTTGATAGCCTGGGCGATGTTGTGATAACGAATGATGGTGCCACCATACTAAACGAGATGCAGATAGAGCACCCTTCTGCAAAGATGATGGTAGAGGTTGCCAAGACCCAGGATAAGTCCGTGGGCGACGGAACAACCACTGCAGTAATTCTTGCAGGTGAACTGCTTAAGAAGGCAGAGGATCTTCTGGATCAGGATATACACCCAACCGTGATTACAAAGGGATTCAGGATAGCAAAGATCAGAGCACTTGATGTTCTGGACAGGATAGCAAGTTACGTTGACATAAAGGATGAGAAGGCCCTGCATCAGATAGCAGAAACCGCCATGACAGGAAAATCAGCTGAAAAGGCCTCAAAGGAACTGGCTGACATATCAGTCAGGGCCATAAAGAAAGTCGCGGAAACCAGGGGAAACGAACTCGAGATAGACACGGATAACATAAAGATCGAGAAGAAAGAGGGCGGATCAATAAACGACACAAACCTCATAGATGGTATACTGGTGGACAAGGAAGTGGTCCATTCATCAATGCCCAAAAGACTGGAGAATGTCAAGATCGCTCTTCTGGACTCTGCGCTTGAGGTAAAGGAGCTGGAGGGTGATGCCAAGATAAATATAGATTCACCCGAGAAGATGCATGCTTTCCTTGATGAAGAAGAAAAGATGCTCAGGGAAATGGTAGATAATGTAATCAACTCCGGTGCGAATGTTATCCTGTGCCAGAAGGGCATAGATGACACTGCGCAGCACTTTCTTGGAAAATCCAACATAATGGCAACCAGGAGGATAAAGAAATCTGACATGGAGCTTCTGGCAAGGGCAACGGGTGCAAGGATAGTGAGCAAGATAAGCGATCTCTCCAAGGAGGATCTGGGTCATGCAGGACTGGTTGAAGAGAGAAAGATCTCTGGTGACCAGATGATCTTCGTGGAGAAGTGCAGGCAGCCAAGAGCAGTTACCATCCTTATCAGGGGAGGAACAGAACACGTGGTTGATGAGGTTGAGAGGGCAATGGAAGACGCTGTCAAGGGAATAGCAAGTGCCCTTGAGCTCAAGAAGATGGTTGCCGGAGGCGGTGCCTCAGAAGTTGAGGTTGCAAAGGAACTCAGGAAGCACGCAGAGTCCTTCAAGGGAAGGGAACAGCTTGCTATAAACGCCTTCGCAGATGCAATGGAGATTATACCAAGGAGCCTTGCAGAGAACGCCGGGTTAGACCCCATAGACAAACTTACCAACCTGAGGGCAGTCCATGACAAGAAACACGTCCTTTACGGACTGGACATATTTTCAGGTGAGGTAAAGGACATGATAAAGATAGGGGTTGTGGAACCACTTAAAATAAAGCTCCAGGCAGTAAAATCAGCATCAGAGGCAGCAGAAATGATACTGAGGATAGATGACATGATCTCTGCTGGAACTTCTGAAAAGGGCGGTGGTATGCCAGGCATGCCTCCGGGTGCTGGTATGCCTCCAGGATATTAATTATCTAGATCAGGGATTGGTCAGAAGCCGGTCCCTTTTCGAATATTTATATACGGTCAAAGAACTATTATTTATGGCAGAAGAAGAATACGAGATAATACCAACATCACCCCTTAGGAGACTGGAGAAAAGAATAAGCAGGGTGGAGTCATCAAGTTCAACTTCTCAGACACAGAGACTGATAGAACAGATAATAGAGCTCATAAAGTCCAACCAGAGGGTTATTGATGATGTGATAAAGGCAGACTCAGAGCTCAGGAATGAGTTATCCAAGCTGCCGGGAAGGATAGATAACCTGGTATCCGGAATGAACGAGTTCATGGAACTGCTAAAGGCCTCTGCAACAGAGGAAACCGTTTCAGGCATGTCAAGGGAAGCGATAGACCCGCTTGTTGCCAAGATGGACGAGCTCATAAACCAGAACAAGAAGGGAGCTGAGACCAATAGTGCTGTGCTCAATTCCCTAGGCATGATAGAGAACAGGCTCAAGAGAATATATGTTAAATCCTCAACAGGCACTGGTTCCAGTTCCTATAGTAGGTAAGGAGGGGTCCGCGCATGAAGCAGTATCTAATGAAACAAGCATTTTCAGTTGTGGTTGCAGTAGTTCTGCTAATAACGTTTTACATAGTCTTGATGGCGGATTTTGCGACCCCCGGCCAGACCTTTATCACACCACTGGTGCTCATAATAATCGCTGTTATCTGTCTGGCGATTTTCGCAGAACTGGTAAAGATTGAATATTATATTAAATCAAAAGGTAAAAAATAAAATAGGAGGTTAAAAATGAAAGGAATAACACCGATAATATCGATAATCATCCTGCTGTTGATAACCATAGCTCTTGCAGGAGTTGCCTACACTTTCCTGATGGGACAGATGTATACCAGGATAGGGAGTTCCTTCGACATCCCGATTGGTGGTGCATTCTGCACAAACGGTGCAATAACCATACAGGTAGTGAATACAGGAACCGCTGACATAAGTGACTCAGACTTCACAATTGCACAGATAGACGGAACAGATGTCACAGGAAGCCTGGTCAGTGGAACCATACCCCCCGAAGAGGCAGCCACGCTTCTGAGCAGTTACAATTGCGGAACCAGCTGCAGTTCAGGTTATCACACCATAGACATAGGAACCAAATCACTTGTTAAGCACGAGAATGTACATTGTCCTTAAACTACACGTAAGCTACCGTAAGCCACTCGTCATAACGCGTCATATGCAGCCAGCAATGATGCAGGCAATGTACATTATCAACCCTGAGATTAGTGGGATGAGCCAGTTATCATCCACTATCTCTTTCCTTTTCCATTCTCTCACAAAATTAACCTCTGGTATTAGTTCCAGGAATGTGGCTGATATTGAACCTATGAATGCTATGGCTGGTATTGCATCCACACCATCAAACATTATACCCAGCGAGAACATGGCCATAAGGAAGCTTACGAGGAAGAACGTGATAGAACCTTCCAGTGTCTTGTTCCCCACAATCTTGTGTCTACCATACCCCATTCCAACCAGAGTTGACAGCGAGTCCCCGACAGCGAGTATCAGGCCTGCTGCTGTTGCTATTTCAATCGGGAATATGAGAAAGGTCAGGCCAAGCCCGAAGCAGAACCAGAAAGCGCCCAGGAATGGTCTCTTAACCTGCCTGTCCAGCCTAAAGGCTACTCCCCTTACACTGCTCTCAACCATCCTCACTGTTCCTGAGAATCCACGGTCCTTTCTTACAAACTCCGAGTAGATGAAGAATAAGAGAGCGATCAGGAAGAAGACCATTGACATTGTGAACTTCCCAGTAACATGGGCAAGGAGAATGAATATGAACCCGGCCAGGTGTATTATCTGCCTGGAAATTTCATACTTCATGGAATATTATTGTAATCGGTGAAATAAAACAATTGGCAGTGCCACCCGCACCCAATATTCACATCTTAGAATGGAAGGAAGCCTATCTTTGCAAGGAAGAAGAATATACCGAAGGATGAGAACACCATTATCAGCGAGTGCTTGGTGCCTGCTATTATTGAACTCTCTCCCAACTGGCCTGTTATCAGGCCTATAAATATCCCCTGTATTATTATGACACAGAAGAACAGTGCTATGTAGTAGGATGCCACAACATCAGGAGGAACCCCGAACATCGAGCTCACGCCCGTGAACAGGTCACATGGAAATATGCTTGATCCTTCACATGGGTTGGAGAAACTGAAACCCAGTGCATCGGGTGTTCCCGGCTGGGTCTCTATCATCGGAACCAGGAAATTGACTATCATTATGGCTATCCCAAGAAACATGAAGAATATTCCATACATCAGGAGTATGTGCTGCTTTACCATTGAGGCTCTCTCAGCTTCTGCCTCCTTGACCATCAGCATGTCCTTGGAGACTGATTCCAGGGTTGAGGGAATGTCACCACCGCCCTCGTAGGATTGCTTTATTATCTTCAGTTCCTCTGTTATGAGCTTTGACTCCTTGAGATCCTTTCCGAATATCTCAATTACCCTGAGGAACGGAGTACCCCATGAGAGGCGGTTGCTCATCTTGATGACCTCTGGAGTGAGTTTTCCGTAGTTGGATTTTGTCGCTATCTTTATTGCCTCTGGAATAGACATTCCTGATCTTGCGGAATCTCCCAGATCCCTTACCAGGTTAGGGAACTGTCCTTCTATTGATTTTATCCACAGGAACTTGGAATACCTGTAAACGAAGTATGGTGTGACTGTTATGAAAATGGATATTATTATCAGGTTGCCCAGTACGCCCACATCGCCTAGCAACAGTCCTACAACTATCAAAGCAAGGCTTACGCATGACGGTACCAGTATCACTTTTCGTTTCGTTTCCATATTATTCACTTGGAGATATTGCCTTTAATAGCACTATGAAACCTATTGAAACAAGTGGTGTGAAGAAGAACACCAGGAAGGTTTGCAGCATTAGTGTACTGGTACTTCCACCACCCGAATCGCCTACAGGCGACATTACAGCCAGCAGTATTATGAAGAACAGAGATCCGACTATAATCAGGGTTATGTAGATCTCCGTGTAAAACGATATCATTTTGGAGTATTCGTTCAGTGACCTCCTGTAGAGGTTCATGAATGACTTGGCCTTTCCGTCCAGGTACTTTCCGAGATCACCACCCGTGGTGATGGTTGATGACATTCCGTAGAGAAGATCAGCGAAGTGTCCTGACGGCGTTCTCTCAGCAACCTTCTGTATAGAGTCGTTAAGGCTCATTCCCAACGAGTTTACGTTGTTGTATATCTTTCCTGCTTCCTTTCCTATTACACCACCCTTTCCTGTCAGTAACCTGAATATCTCAGTGGGCAGTATTCCTGAAGAGGCAGATGTTGCCATGTAGAACACAGCGAACGGCAGGGACCTGTCTATCTGGGTTTCCACTGATCTGGATTTCATGGAAGGGTAGTAGTATCCGAGGAAGAACACGAAACCCGCCAGTATGAATGATAATATTATCGAGAGGGTGTAGGTGTAGAATATGGTTGGTTCGAATGGGAAGATGAAGGTTATGAAGACAGAACCCACGACCATGGATACCAGGAGTGTTATGAATGAACCAAATATTATCATGGATATATATTCATGGAGTGACATCTCCATCATTGCTTTCTTTAGGTTCCTGTTCAGTGTATCGAAGTAATCCAGATATGGCTTTGTCAGACTTCCGAATAATTTAAACGATATTCCCCTTATCATGTTAATCCACACCAATCAGTATGATTAGGCTGCTCCTCTTACGAGATTAAGTACCCTGTGTGGGTCGCTGTAGTAGGTGCTTATTATTTTAGCGAACTCCCTGTAATCGAATATTTCCCGCCTGAGCATCCACTCCAGAACAGTCTTCCTTCTTATTATCTCATCTTTTATCGTGTCGACAGTGAGGCCGAGCTTCGTTGCTATGTTGTGAAGCATTATTGACTTCCCGCTGCTCTTGAATTCATCTTCTGCTGGTATCCACTTGAATATCTCCTTTGTTGTTGGTTTGTTATCTTCTATTCCTGTAATCTCCAGTATAGCATCAGCCCTCCTGACATACCGTCCCTTAAGCCTTGAGAAAAGAAGAAAAATTATTATGTTTACGTTCTCCAGAAGGCTTGGTGGCAGTGAGATGGGAGGCGTTGTCAGCCTATCCATCAGCTGGCTTATTGATGCTGCGTGGATCGTGGCAAGTGACGGGTGGCCAGTTGCCATCTGCTGGAAGAGCACGAAAGCTTCCTTGCCCCTGACCTCTCCCATGACTATGTAATCAGGTCTCTGCCTCAGAGAGGATTTCAGCAGATCGAAAAGCGTTACTTCACCCTTCTTCCCCTCTATTGAAAGCGGGGTTCTTGATACTTCAGGTATCCAGTGGGGGTGCGGGAGACGAAGTTCTGCTGTGTCCTCTATACTAACTATCTTCAGGTTCGGTCTTATGAACAGTGAGAGTGCGTTGAGCAGGGAGGTCTTCCCTGTTGCCGTGCCTCCTGATATGAGGATAGACATCCCGTTCTCTACCGCGAGCCAGAGATACGCGAGCTGCATTGAATTTAGTGTCCCATATCTTAGCATGTTGGTGGGTGTGAGCGGCTGCTCAGTGAATCTCCTTATGGTGAAGTTGGAACCCTTCCTGGCTATGTCCGTGCCCAGTGTTGCCTGGATCCTGCTTCCGTCAGGAAGCGTTGCATCCAGTAGGGGTTCTGCTATGGATATAGTCTTCTTGCACTTCTGTGCTATCCTTATAACGAAGTTGTTTAGCTCGTCTTCGTTGCTGAACATGATGTTGGTTTTCAGTGACCCGAGTTTCGGGTCTCTGTGGTATACGTAGATGGGTATGTTGACACCGTCGCATGATATGTCCTCTATGTTAGGATCATTCATCAGTCCCTCTATCTTGCCAAGGCCTATTATGTCCCTTTCTATGTAGTAGGTCAGGGTGTCGATTATGGTTCCAGATACCTCTGGCATGGTGTCAAGTATTTTGTAGACCTCTTCCTTCAGAAGCCTTTTTGCCTTCACATCCCCGAGCTTAACGAAGTCGATGTCCAGTCTCTCCTCGAGTATTCTCTTTACGTTCTCTGTTATGATCAGGTCATTCCTTCCTATCTTTGGTTCTATGATATAGTATGTCAGTTCACTTTCCTTGGTGTTCCATACTATGTTGGTGTAGGAAAGGACTTTCTCGCCCTTTTTTGGATGCCTTGGAATGAGGTTATAGCTGATGTTGACATCCCTGACAGATTCCTTTCCTTCAGCTGGTTTTGGCGGAAGACCCAGCGCACTTGATGATATCTTTGATATCTCGATCCCTTCAGGTTTCTTTGGCTTTCCATTCTCCTCTTCCTTTTCTTTTTCCTCGGGTCTTTTCTGTCTCTGCTGTTCAGGTGGATAGTAATAAGGTCCTATTTCCGGTGCGAAGTACTTCCTGTCTCTCTCCCTTTTGGATATGTATCCCTTCTTGAGACTTCTAACTACCTTCCCTGCGGAGGGGTTTCCTGCAGAAACGCTTTCTTTTCTTGGCATTGAATCACATCCAAAAGACAGTCATGAAATATATACAGCCTAGGATAATATAATTTTGTTTTCCTTCTTATAAATTATAAATCTCCCAAACACGCTGGTGACTGTTCCTGACAGGTTATAGGTTTCGTTGATACCATACAGTGACGAGTGCTTGGATACTCCTGATACAAGGCTCATGACAGTGAGACCTGTGCCGGAAAGCGATATCTGGTAACCCTCATCGCTTACCCTTCTGGGTATGTCCATTATCACGTTGGCTGTTACATTCTCCTTCTCGGTCAGTCTCATTATTTTCAGTGTCACGACATCCTTGATCTCGTTGAGCTGGTTATGGAGATTGATGTTGGAGAAGTAGCTCTGGTACACAGTGAACGCGGCGAAGAGCCCGACGAATATACCCACACCGATCGCGAAAAGCAATACCTGCTCGAATATCATTGATTGTCCGGAACGCTTTCCGCATCTCCCGGGGCCTGTCAATCTTCGGGGGGCTCGCATATATTATATTTGTTTCAACTATAATAACTAGCTTACTGTGGACCCAACCGCTTACAGCACGTCCAGTTTTATGTGGGTGAGAATAAGGTCCCCGCCATTGGCCGCGGCTTCTGATTGCACGATGTTCCTGTCGAAACTCACCTTTACGCTGCTGGTCCCTGTTGATTTTATGGGGTCGAGGGCGATCTTGTATCCTTTCGTGCTGCTTAACAGTTCCCTGTAATGTAGCTTTATCTTGATGATATGACCTGTTCCGGCATCCTCTCCTGTCATTGTTATTATCCTTGGCTCTGATGCACCGTAAGTCCCGACCTCACCGAAGGACGTGGTCTTGATGATCACCATGGAGGAGTTTATAATCATGGGCTGGTCTGTTGTGAACTCGAATATCACAGAGTTGTTGTTCGGGTCATTCTCATCATATCCCACAACAGTTACGAAACCGTCAGGTATATCCAGCGTGGCCTCTCCAACACCAGAATTTGCTATGTCAGTTATCTTGTTGTCCAGTGCCAGGATGAAGTTCTCAGCAGTGGAGTATTCTGTTATGGTGGTTCTTTTCTGTATGAGCGGCATTCCCCACGCATAGGCCATCCCTATCATGGCTATAATAATGCCAGTTATCAGAACCAGTGAGAGCGTCTGGGTCTGTCCGCTCACTTTCATAGTTAATTATTGCCTCTGCCTGATAAATACTTTAATCCTACATGTCCCGCTCTAATGTTATATTGTAATCTTTGAATCCGTTTTTCCTGTAGAA
>DAOUYM010000069.1 GCA_030666115.1 Candidatus Aenigmatarchaeota archaeon | reverse complement strand
CGTCGAGACTGTTGTGTTTGCATCCAACTGCCCTGAGAACGTGAGGAAGGATCTGGATCATTATTCAAAGATATCCGGGATAAAGATGGAGGAGTTCAATGGGAACTCTGTTGACCTGGGTGAAATCTGCGGTAAACCATTCAGAATTTTAATGGTTGGATTGAGGAAAGGAAAGAAATGATGGAGGTGTCGGAACCGAAATCGATTGGATAGCGGGTTCTGACCAAAGAAGTAAAACCAGATGCGATGGTGGCAATAATAAATAATATGTTGATATAATATAAACGAAGCTGATAAAATGTCTGTTAAGTTAGGGATTGATAGCATAAGAACAATAGCACTTTTCGAGAAGGTAACGAATGTGCACGCAAAGGACTGTCTCATAACAGAGGATTATGTGTACTTCCTTGTTGATCCAGATAAGATAGGACTGGCAATAGGCAAGAACGGTGCTGTTATAAAAGAAGTGAGGAAATCACTCGGAAGGCAGGTCAAGATATTCGGATACTCTAACAAGCCAGAAGACATGATAAAGAACCTGATACCAAACATAAAGACCATGACCTTCAACAACGGGAGCATGGTCATATCCATACCGCCTGCTGACAAGGTCAGTGTGATAGGAAAGAATGGCAGGAACATAAAAGCAATAAAGGAGATAATGAAAAGGCATTTCTCAATAAAATACGTTAAGCTCAGATAGGAGGTTTTTCTATGAAGATCAAGATATTGAAGAAGAAGGGTGACGTGTTGACATTCGTACTGGAGGGTTCAACCCCTGCTTTTGCCAACGCACTGAGGAGGATAATGATATCCGAAGTCCCCACTTTAGCTGTTGAGTGGGTTGATTTCAATGACAACTCATCCGTGATGTTTGATGAGATAATAGCCCACAGGATAGGAATGATACCGTTGAAGTTTGATTCCGGGAAGATGAACCTTCCTGATGAGTGCAGATGCGGTGGCAAGGGATGTTCCCTTTGCCAGACAGTATTCGCCCTGGAGAAGACAGGACCAAACATTGCATATTCAGGTGACATGAAGTCCTCAAACAGAACAGTGAAACCAATTGACCCAAAGTTCCCGATAGCCGAGCTGCTCAAGGGACACAGCCTGAAGCTGGGTGCTGTTGCAAGACTGGGGCTTGGTAAGAATCATGCAAGATGGCAGGCTGCCAATGCAAGCTACCAGTACTATCCTCTCATAAGCGGAGGAGAGTGCAAGAACGCAAAGACTGTTATCTCTGAATGCCCGACCAATGCACTGAAAATGAAGTACAGCAAGGTTGATTTCGATGATCCGATTCTGTGCAACCTGTGCAGGAAGTGCGAAGAGGTATGCAGTGGTGATCTCACTATCAGGGGGGATCCAAACAGTTTCATATTCAGGGTAGAGAGTGTATCAGGGCTGGGGCCAGCGGAAATAGTGGAAAAAGCTGCTGATATACTGGAGAAGAAAGCAGAAGAGTTTAAAAAGAGCGCTGGTAAATTATAAAACAGGTTAAGTGTTCAGGAATAGTGAGGGATTTAAATGAGACTGGTAGGAACCTGGATTGCAGGTGGATTCTTTCTTACTGCAGGAAGCTGGATAGTGAACAATCTGAGGCTGGAGACTGGTGTTTCAGAGTTCTCCTACGCACTTGCCCTGATAATCGCGTTCATATTCTTCCTGATAGCAGGTCTGTGCTGGATAAACGTCGGAGTCGCTGCAAAGCACAAGTTCTGAACACAAAACAACTTTTTAAACCTATTTATATAATTATAGAGATAAAGTCAATCGGAAGCGAAAGAGGTTGAAACGTATGGGAGAATTCTCAGCACGGGACATGAAGAGAAGGAGGAAAAAGTTCAGATGGAAGTCTACCTCCCACAAGAGGAAATTCCTAAAGCTCTGGCAGAAAGATTCCCTGGATGGAGCACCAATGGGAAGGGGTATTGTTCTCAAGAAGAAGGGCGTAGAGCAGAAGCAACCCCACTCTGGTATCATAAAGACTGTCAGGGTCCAGATCGTCAAGAATGGTAATCAGGTAACCGCAGTGGTTCCGGGTGACCAGGCAATAAAGTTCATAGATGAACACGACGAGGTTGGAATAGTGGGTGTAGGCGGTTCACAGAGAGGCGCTATAGGTTCTATGCACGGCATAAAGTACAAGGTAGTTTCTGTATCCGGTGTGTCGTTATTAGAGCTGCTCAAGGGAAAGAAGGACAAGCCAAAGGGTGCCTGATTCGGAGAGATTTTCATGGAAAGACTTGCCAGGACGGTTGTTAGATTGATCGGAGTTCTGATACTGCTCTCTGCCTTCTACGCGAACCCCACCATGTTCAGCGTATACATGGCTGTTCTGTTCGGTGTGTTGGGATTCACGCTCATAATGCTTTCATAGGTTGTGAATAAACAAAGGGAATAAAAAGGGATTGATGATAAGATCATAGGAGATAATAACACAGAGATAATAACATAGGATAGAGTGATTGAATGACTGATAAGATATTGCTGTTCAACAGATGGGACCTGTCTGAGGTCAGGGTAGAGGATCCAGGGCTTAAGAACCATATAAACGTAAAGCCGATCATAATCCCAAGGACAGGTGGCAGGTATGCACCCAAGCCGTTCCAGAAGGAAAAGATAAGCATAGTGGAGAGATTCACCAACAAGCTCATGGTTTCAGGTCACAGGGGCAAGAAGCATAAGCTTACGTCGGACCACCAGATAGGAAAGACTGTTTCTCTGTACAAGGTCATGAAGAAGGCCTTCGAGATTATAGAGAAAAGGACCAATAAGAATCCTGTCCAGATCCTGGTCAATGCGATAGAGAATTCTGCCCTGTTAGAGGAAGTTGCTTCCTACAGGCTCGGTGGTATAATAGCCAGGAGCTCTGTTGTGGTATCCCCGCAGAGAAGGATTGATCTTGCACTGCGTCACATATCCCAGGGAATGCAGAAGGCAAGCTTCAAGAACAAGAAGTCCCTGGCCGAGATCATAGCAGATGAGCTGGTTGCAGCAGCAGCCGGCGATCCAAGGTCGTTCGGTGTCCAGGAGAAGAACAGAATAGAAAGGGAAGCCGAGGGCGCGAGGTAATTAAGCCACTTCTTCGAGTTCGATTATTTCCGAGAGTGTCTCGAATATGAAT
>DAOUYM010000026.1 GCA_030666115.1 Candidatus Aenigmatarchaeota archaeon | reverse complement strand
TTCAGGGAATATCTCCAGGGATCCCTCTCCGGTCTCCTCAAGCTCCAAATCCCTGTTCTTCTCTATCCCAAACCGTCTGATCCAGGGCAGCGGCAGCGAAACCACATAGGTTCCTGCAAACTTGATCGCCTTCCTCTTCATATTCATCAGTCCTTTACTCGTGTATTTTCTTGTATTTACTATATATTTATCGATATATTATATAATTTATATACATAATATATAAATACATTAGTTCTAATCTTTATTCACCAGGAGGTGGTAACATGGACTGCAGAGAGATAAACAGACGTTATCAATTAGAAGAGATTGGTCGTTACATGAGTGATGCGTGTAGATACTTTAGAATGATAAGGAACAAGAATTATCTTCAACCCGAGACTGTAGCTGAAGCGAGAGAAAAACTGGCATATTGTAATCGAACGATCCAAGGATTGATGGAAAGCATTAAAATTCCTGATTCAGGACCAATCGCTGATCTGAGTAATGAATACTTTTCCCTTGTTAGCAGGGGGCTTCTTACAGGGGATATTATGCTTAGTGACATCGCGGGGGCTATGTATGATGTATGATTAGTAAACTGAAGAGGTGGTAACATGAAAAGAAAAAAACACATGGATATTAAAACATTGGAAAGGGCGTATGATTATTTCATTAACTTTACATTACAGTATAACAATCCAGACTTCAAAAAGGACGTTAATATTCATGAATATTTTAGCAACTTCTCTATTGCAAAGTGTGCCGCAGAGAGATTGAAAGAATATGGAAAGGAAAGTCTGGACTTGCTTGAATCGAATGGTTTTGAATTATCAAATTTTTTAGGGAGTAGGACATCAAATGATAAGTACTGTGATCCGGGCTTGGATTTTTATCCAATCGAAGATGTCATTCTAACACATAAGGGATTAGAGTTTGGACTTGAACACAGGGGAGAAGAATATAGACATTTTGATAGAAATGACATCAAACATGCCAGAAAGGTTCTTTCCGCGTACATGCAGATTCTTCCATTTGAAGATCGTGTTGATGATCTTAGGAAATTAATGACAGTGGATCTGGCCATGAGGGAAATAGAAGATAATGAAACCGTTTATAACATGTCAGTAAAACAGGCTGGTTTTATAAAATCAGCAGAAAAACCTAAAAATCCAAAAATAAAGACCAAGCGGCCAATCGGTTTCGTAAACGGTGGGGATGATGAGGTATGAAAGTTGAATATGTGGTTGATAAACAAGAAGCGCGCAGAGTGCTTAAGTATTTCAAGAAACTGGAAAAGGGCATTAATGAAAAATTTCCAGGGATCGATGAAGATTTTCATCTCATTCATCGTAAAGATCCAGATTATGATTATTTTGATGAATCTGATCATGTGCGTATTAAAAAGGACGTTATTGATGATCATCTTGATACCCTAAAATATGTAGCAGAATATTTTAGAACACATAGAATTATTCTAAAACGCCTAAAATCCGAAGGGTTTGAGATAGAGTCGTACATCACAGAGAGGTATGGATGTGATTCAATATATGGTATTATGGATTCTCTTATAGAAACTCGTATTGGATCTTGTCCATATCTGAATTACCAGAAATTGGACAGTAAAGAAAATCTTGACAACATAATAGGGACCCTGGAGACGTATATTAACATCAAGGGCGACATTGATAATTTTTTGGAGAATGCTGATCCTATAGTGAAAGAGCTTACAGAAGAGATTGAAGATCTAGAGGATAGATTGAATGACTGGTAGAGGGGATTAAAGTATGGGGTGATTAAATGGAATATGAAAGAATGGGCACTATGGACATGGTATACTGTACTCCAAAAGTTATAGGGGAAGCTATAGATATTTGGCGTGGAGGAAACGGACACTTCAAATACAAAATAGGTGATATCCTTAAATTTGGGTCAGATTCTGTTATCAAAGATGAGTCATATGACCCAGAATCTATAGCACCGCTTACACCGATTTTGAAAGTCAGGGGAACCGGGACTAGATCTGGTAGAGTTGAAGTTTTTGGGGAAATGATAGAAGCAAAAATAGATTCATATATAGTGGAAGAGATGTGGGGATACGAAGAATATCCACCAAAGACTTGCAGTGAATTGAAAAGTGTTATTGAAAAATTCTACAGGAGGGTGATTTGATGAAATACAAAGGCGTTGTGTTCGTGCTCGGGGTGGACATGCCCGAGAGCCTGAAGAATATGGACAGTAAGTGGGAGAAGTATTTCGATGATATTTCCGTAGAAAAGCCCCGGGATGACGTGTATTCGTTCAGTACCAGAAGGAGAGGTAACGTTGATATAATGCCATTGATAGGGAAGCGCGGCGAGGACTACGTACTGATATGCCCGACCACGCCATCTGTCCTTGAGAAGTGGGACGATAAGGAAATCCACGGAACAGTAAGGCAAAGAGCTCCTCTTTACATGCCGGATAGTGACATGGTTATAGGTCTTGGTAAATGTGGTTCTTATGTCAACATTCGATATGGTGAAATCATTCTACCAGGGTACGCAGAGAACTCAGAAAACCTTATGCAGAAAGGCGGGTTGAGGATAAAGGGGGGTTATTCTGATAAGGATATACAGGAACACATGTCAAATTTTTTATATGAAATTTGGGTAAGGCCAGGACCAGGACTAGTTTCTAAGATAATTTCACTGGCAGATATAGAAGAGGTAATTGCACAGAGCGAAGAAGACAAGAAACAGAGATGGAAGGAAGGATATTGGGGAAGTGATATGGAAACTGCATGGCTTCTCGGATACTCCAATGAAATTGGTAAGAGGGTAGGTTCTTTACTGGTCACATATGATTTGCCTGGGGATAGACCTTTCGAAGAACCCATACCCACAATACATAGGATGGATTGTATACCCGTAATATCTGAACGAGAAGCATACATAGCAGACGGCCACAGAAAAATCGAAAAAGATGATGTAAAGAGAATCGGGGATATGGAGACAGTGAAAAACATGGAGAATATAATCAGAGACAGGAAAACGATGACCAAACTCCGTAAGGAATATGGATGGGAGAAGGCTACAGAAGCTGCTATAGAGTGTATTTTGAGGTGATTAGTATGGATTTGGATATTGATTTATTAACGCCGTATGAAGCTGGAATATATTTAGAAGATTTAGGGTACAGATTAGATGGAGTAATATATTTTCATGATAAAAAAGTCTACAAGGAATGTGTAATCTCAGACATAGACATGAAGAAATTAAAAAGATGTTTTGATATTGCATTTGATGCACAAAAGTATTTAGATGATCTTAAATCAGATGATTTGAAATTTTTAGACTCAGAAGAAATTAGTTCAATATATTTTCATGATAAAAAAGCCTACAAGGAATGTGTAAGTAAGGCCATGGTTCTAAAAAAGGAAAGAAATCGGAAAGATTTTAAAAACGGTTTGGATAAAGATTTAATCAAAAAATTGGGATATATTATTTCAGGTTATGAACGTATTAGAAATGCATTGGAAACGAGTAGTAGGGAGATTTTTATCTCACGTATGGCCAATAAACTTAATCGTTCTGGTCCCATAGGGTTTTCTTTAGATGAATTTGAAAAAATTATGAGTATGCCTGAATTCCGAAGTGGTGAATGGGAAAAATATAAATCAAGTAAAACTAAACCATGGCTTGACTAATATAATTCTCGAATGATTTCTGGGTCTAGAAGAACTTCAGGCCCTCGGCTGCTTCGTCCTCGCTCATACCTGAATCAGCTGGCCTGACCGGCTCGTATTGCTGACCCTGCTGACCCTGGGCTGGCTGGCCCTGGTAAGGGAACGGCCTGATCTCTGGTGGTTTCTTCCTTGATCCCAGGTCATCGTAGAAAATCCTTGAGAACTTCTCTGCGCACGCCCTGCAGGAGAATATGGCCTTGAACATTATCTTCATTGGGTCAGTATTCTCCAGAACCTTTATCAGTTCCTCATCCGCGAGGTAAGATCCCCCGCCACATTTAGGACACTCCATGCATATTATTTGGACTGGAAACTATAAATTTGTTCAAATAACCAATTAACCAACACCCGCCTCTTTCTGTGCCTGTGGAGAAGCGAGCTCAAGTACACATTTCTCTCTATACTCCTCAGGGGTTACTGCTCCCACGTTGCTGAAGGTTAGTTGAACATTCAGTGCTATCTTCTCTATTCCTGGTTTCAGCCTTCCCACACAAGTAACATAATCATGGTCTCCCTCTACAACATTGGCCCTTTTTATGCTCTCACCAACACCATATCTTGCCAGGCTTTTTGCTTTTAGAGAGCCCTCTCCCCATCTTTCTTTATATTTCTTACCTTCAACTTCAAGTGATTCACCCGCTGCCTCTTCGAACATGTTGAAGGCAGTTCCCAACATATCTACATCTACAATACCCAAGGATTTTGTTATGGTTGAAGGATCGTGTTTATATTCTGATATTTTTATCTCACCTAATTTTCTTGTCTTGAGTTTTCTAGTTCCTATACCACCGTCGCCTATTAACGGAACTTTCTTCTTGCTTCTTTTCCTTTCCTCAGCGACATCCATCATGGCGGTTGCTATCCCCCTTCCTATCCCTCTTCCTTCAGTGGTTGTACAGGAACCGCCTGAACCCATTCCGATCTTAATAACATCTACTCCTGCTTCGGAGAATCTCTTATAACCTTCTGCATCTATTATATTACCTATACAAAGCGGGGTTTGATCAAACCTGTTTTTAAACCTATCTATAACACCTAACTGGAAATCTGTCTTAGCATCAGATGAGTCAGTAAATATCATATCAACTCCTGCTTCAATGAGTTTATGAGCCCTAGTTTCCCATCCCTTATGGGTGTGTATGGCTGCTCCGACCATATAGCCATGGAAATTGTATATGAAAGCGATTTTCTCGAGTACACCACCACTTCTCATTATAGGAATAACCTTGATCCCTGCATCATTCATTGTTTTCTGTATTCTCTTGCTGGATGCATTCCTCCAGAAGTAATCCCTTCCTTCCACTGACTTTTTCATATCAAATGGCTTTATTATCTCACTCAAGTAATCGTCCTTTCTTGATCTTTCAATTGCCTCTTTTATAGTCATTCCAAGATATTCGCTTGGTATTCCTTGCTGATATCTGAACATTGCATGCAAATGCCTGAAACTGTCACATATCGGTATGTTTGAGTGACCGAACACTTCATAGAGTTCTGCGGCATCTCCTATGGTTTCTCTGAGATCACTAATCCTAGTGGGATGACTATTGAATTCTATATCGCCTTCCTTTACTTCCTTTTCTTTAACCCTTCTGACTATATCAACCTGATCTTCTATTGTTAATGAACATGGCACAACCGCCATCATTCCGTTCTTTGCACACTCAAGCGTCATATCATAACCACTAACACAACTCATGGCAGCTGCTATAAACGGATATCTAAGAATCACATTTGGAGCTAGTTTCGTCGTTAGATTTACATTCTGGTAAGTTGCACTCTTGGGGGTATCTCCAGTAAGGATGAAATATTCGTTCAGGCTTCTCGATACCTTGTCTGATATTTTTACCATTAGAAATCACTTGAGAAAGGATTAACAGTAAATCTTTTAAGGGTTTGGATTTTAATAGTGTGGTTTTAAGAACTAATCAGATTAAACCTTCTGCACGTAGCCCGGACTGGGTTCGAACAGCATTCCCTCTCTCTTGAGCTTCTCAAGTACTTCCTCGACGTCCTCGACGCCTTCCTTCTTGGCTGAATTGGTTATGTCATCCACCAGGATTTCCTTCTTGGTTGCTGACATCTCGTCTATTATGTCAAGTACGATCCTTATCCTGGAACGCTCAGCTGACGTCACGCCTCCCTCTGACCTGTCAACGTCTATCATTCCTGTCTCCGGGTCGAAGCCGAGCTGCTGCAGGGAGTACTTCATCAGCCTTATTGCCCTCTGCGCATCCTCCTTCCTTATCTCTGGCTGAAGCTGGACCTTGGCTGAGGCCTGCGATATCCTCATAAGGGCCTCCAGCTGCCTCATGGTTATCGGTACCGGAGCAGACGATCCCTCGGCCTTCTTCCTGGTGTTTATGTAGAATTTCTTGAGGAGTTTGCTCACCTCAGGGGTTATCTTGGGTTGTGAGTGCTCCCTTGCATAGGCCACGTATTTCCTTATGAGACTCTTGTCGATCTTGGGTTTGGATGGTTCGTAATCCTCATCGTGCCTGGTCCTCAGGACGTGGTCTGCAATGAGCATATCCTTCTCAGCATTAGGGACATCCCTCATCGCGAACTTCAGGTCGAACCTGGTCAGGAGGGTGTCGGGTACTGTTATCTGCTTGGATATCGGGACGTATGGATCGAACCTTGAGAATTTCGGGTTACCGCCTGCCAGCACAGATGTCCTTGCCGGCAGTGTCGCAACTATATTTGCCTTGGCTATGGATATGGTTCCCTGCTCAAGCGCCTCGTGCATCGCAACCATGTCATCCGGGGCCATCTTCTCGAACTCGTCGATTGAAAGGAGCCCCCTGTTGGTCAGAACCAGTGCACCTGCCTCAAGGACCCAGCCTCCCATGAACTGCTCGTCCTTGGTAACCGTGGCTGTGTTATGGACTATGAAGTCATTGGCAACAAAATTATGTTCACCCTCAACAGTAAGATCATAAACCCATTTCTCTTGAACGTCTTTCTTCTCCTTGACAGGATCCCAGAATATGTCGGACCTGGATAACTTCTTCAGGAAACCAAAGTAGGGGTGTTTTTTCTTGCCCTCGAGTAATTCTACAAACCTTAACAGCTGGTCTCTTGAGAACTTCCTGTTCCCTCTCTCGTAACTCCTTAGCATGTACAGGACACCATCACCCTTTATTGTGATTCCCAGGTCTTTTCTGATCTTTTTTATCTTATTACCCAGATTCGGTATGACATCTACATTTGTATTGGGTTTCAGTCCCTTCTTGAGGATATTGCTCAGTTTTTCTTTCTTGTCGTGCGTGAATCCTATTTTACTTTCAAACCTTTGGAGGTTCTCCTGGCCTCTTATAACTATCACGTATTTATTCTTCTTGCCCCCAAACCCTCCACTGCTTGGGGGCCTCTCCCTCATCTTGGACAATATTCCGAATCTTAGGAGGGATGTCTGTATCTGCATTGCTATCATCCTGCTTGTGGTGGTGTATTCTATGTAGCTGCCGTTTCCCTTCTCAACCGGTCCGCCATCACATACGAAAAGCCCTGAAAGGAATTCTGAAAGCAGTTCATTTGATCTTAGAATATCTTCTGGGATAACGATCTTATCACTCTTTATACCTCTGGGGATTCCTATTCTATCCAGGTCATCACAAAGTGTTTTGGATGCCACCCTAATGCATGGTATCCTAGTTGACTGGTAATATTCCCTTGGCCTGAATCCTAAGGATGATGAAAGGTTTGAGAACTCGTTGAGGTATTTCTTATTGGTGTTATGGAACCTTACCTCCCTTTGCCCGACGTCTCCGTCTCCAGCTATCATTCCAGCAAATCTGGCAAAATCCGGCTCCATATCGACCTTCAGGTGATTGATCGGGATGCTCCTGGCAATTGCGATGTATTCATTTGTCTTGATATCCTTTGCCTGTTTCCATGTAAGCTCGCCCTCTGATATCACAAGAACAGGGTTTTCTCTCGTAAGCTTTATTCTTCTTCCGGATCCTGTTCTAAGTTCAATCAGCTTTCCCCTGGGTTTTAGTTTGAAGAACTTTGATACCTTCTTCTTCTTTATCTTGAGGTCAGTCGGATCGAGGCACACTATCTCTGTGTCTCCCTTTGTTGAGACCCATCCCTGCTTTATCTTATTCTTGCCCTTACCAAGAGAGTTCTCCACAACATCCCCTATCTTAACTATCTCTCCATGCGCGAGCGGGACCAACGTATCATAGGACATACACAAACCCGCACCAGTTACACCCTTTCCACTCACGTATCTTCCGCGGGGAACTATCTCAGGGACCAGCTTGAGCAGCTGGGACTTCCCAGAAGCAGGATCACCTATCAGGAGTATGTGGATGTCACCCCTTATGTTGGTACCGTCCCTGAGGTTGGCCGAGACCCCGCCGAACAGCTGCATGAGTATGGATTCCTTTACCTCCCTTAGACCATAGAGCGATGGCGCGATGGAATCAATAAGGGTTTCGTATATCCTGGGGGTCTTGGCGAGCTTCTTTATCTCAACCTCGTCCTCCTTGCTTATGTCCAGCTGGTGCCAGCCTATATCAACCGGCTCCACGTGGTTGGCATCTATGTAGAAGTCAAGCTTCGCTGACTGGAACTTTCCTCCCCTTGGCATATCCCTGAGGATTCCTGTGATCTTTATCCTGTTGCCGGGATCTGTCAGTCGCCTGCCATCCGGGGAGACGAGATCCTCTGTAAGCAGGATGGTAACCTGGGACGGCCTCTCGCCCTCGGTCAGTTCGAATGGCTCCTCGATCACTACCCATCTGGTGTCCACCATGTGATCATCGGTCCTCTTGAAATCTGCCTTGTTGCCGCACTTGCAACCGAAAACCCTTGGGATGAGGCCACCAATCCTCTCCTTCTCTATTATATCACCACACTCCGGGCACTCGTAGAACACCTTCATTATCTCCGGTCTTATCTCTGATGCCCTTCTTACTGTCCCCTCAACTGAGAGGAACTTCCTTATGTGCTTGGCCCTCAGGTTACGGATGCTTATGGGTTCTGCAAGGTTCATGAACCTTACCCTGAGCGGGCCAGGAAGCTCGGTCTGGTTAACCGCTTCCTCAACTATCTCAAAGAAGTCGTCGGGGTGCTTCAGCATGAATTCGCCTAGTTCAGGTGAGTACTTGTCCAGTATCTGGGTATCGACTTCAAGCGCCTTCTCCTCATTGGATGCCTTGACCGCGTCCTTGTAGTGTTTCTTCCGGATGAACTCCTTGAACCTGGCTATGTACTCATTCTTCTTTTCCTCGCTCATTTCCTTCTTCTTAGCCATCCCAATTTCACCAATCACACCAATCCTGTAGAACCTAAGCAAGAATAATTGAATCTAAGATATAAAAACTGTTCGGGTCGGATTGATAGATTAATAGGAAATTATATATTATGTTTACCCAACTAATTGTCATGGCAAGGATTATGGTATTTGGTGCGAGTATAACGTACGGGGCATGGGACAAAGAAGGTGGTTGGGTAACCAGGCTCAGGAAATTCCTGGATGAAAGGAGATTAGCTGATCCATCCAACGAGGATTTACAATACTTTACTTACAATATGGGAATTTCAGGGGATACCACGAATGATATCCTGGAAAGGTTTGAATTCGAGACTAAACAAAGAATGAAGGAGAACGAAGATACAATATTCATTCTTTCACTGGGTATAAACGACACCCAGTTCATACACAACACAAACGATATGAGGGTATCGCCTGAGAAGTTCAGGGAAAACATACAGAAACTGATAGATATTACAAAGAAAATCTCTACTAAAATTGTCTTTGTTGAGCCTAATCCTGTTGATGAATCAAAGACTACACCAATACCATGGGATACGGATAAAACATACAAGAATGAACATATCCAGAAATATAATGACATCATGAAATCCGTGTGTAAGGAAAACAACATGCATTTTATTGATTTATTCTCCGGGTTCATGGAAATGGATTATAAGAACCTATTACATGATGGGTTGCACCCAACTTCTGAAGGGCACCAGAGAATTTTCGAGATCGTCAGGGACTTCCTG
>DAOUYM010000002.1 GCA_030666115.1 Candidatus Aenigmatarchaeota archaeon | reverse complement strand
AGCCCAGGAAAGAAATGAGAAATGCTCTCTCCCAGACTCAGGAATCGCTTGGATGCCTTGGCTGCTTTATCCATCGGAATAGGAACAATGGGTATCCTTTTTTTCATATATTATATTTGGTTTAGTATAATAAATGGCTCGCGATTGTACGGTGTTGTTTTTATTCCCTGGCTTTCTTCTTTTCCCTATTCTTTTCCCTTTTGATGTCATCCTTGAGTTTTGACAACCTTATCAGAAGACCGCACTTTTCGCATTTCACAGAGAATGGTTTCTTCCAGGGTTTCTTGGTCTGCTCCGAGAAGCCGCACTCCGGGCACCTGTACTTGACATCTGCATCGTCAGAATCCTTTCTAACAAGTACTGCTATGTTGCCTTTCTTTTCACCTGCATCGTTGAACAGGGTTCTGTTGGTTATGTATTTAAAGTTGCCCATAATTGTCACTATTAGATGGTTATTTGGTTATATATAAAATTATCGGTTAAGTTTATATATCGGCTTACTTCCATGCTTCAGCACGATCGTCATGCCATCTTCTGCTACCTTTGTGTTGGAAAATATCTTCCTGGCCTCGTCCCTGATTGGTTTTACGTCCTGATACCTCCTGGAGAAATGCGTCAGCACCAGTTCCTTTATGTTACATCTCTTGGCTAACTCTGCTGCACCCTTTGCATCAGAATGCATCCTGTTCTGCTTCTCATCCATGAAGGTTGCGTCATGTATCACCATATCGACGTCCTTGCATATGGTTTCCAGGTTCTTGCAGGCCATGGTGTCTCCTGTGTAGACCACTCTTATTCCAGGCGCCATGACCCCGACATCTTCCAGCCTCACCTTCTGTCCCCTGAACCGTATCACCCTGAACTTCTTCAGCCTCCCAACAGCAGGTCCCTGGGTCAGGCCGTAGAGCTCGTTGGCCTTCTTTATATCAACGTTCCAGGAATCCTTCTCCTTGAAAAAATAAGCGACAGAGGGCACGGTGTGGTTGACTGGTATTGAATGCACCTCGAATTTATGGGAAACGTAGACTACGTTGGATTCGGTCCCCTCGAACGGAACGTCCTTGGGAACTATCTTGAACCTCGGTCCCCAGTAGTCAAGATCCAGTATGTCGCCAACGAAACGCTCTGCCTCTGGGCCATGGATATAAAGCGTATCCTTCCTTCCCTCCATGTTCATGGTCTGCATCAGTCCTATAAGACCTGCCCAGTGGTCAGCGTGCCAGTGGGTGATGAAGATGTGGTTGATCTTCATGAAGCTTACCTTGTAGAGCATCATCTGTCGCTGTGATCCCTCGCCGCAGTCCCACAACATGCACTCGTCCTCGTATCTCAGCCATATGCCTGCGGGATTCCTTCTCTTGCTCGGTATACCCGAGCCTGTTCCAAGAAAAACTATCTCCAGCATACTTTAATTTTGTAATCGGTTATTAAAGAATTAGTTGCCCGGAATATGCGGGTTAGTTGAGGTTCATTAGCCTCTTGATCTCTTTGGTGTTACCGGCGATCTTAACGATCTCCATATAGATAGGTGAGTTCCTGTCAAGCCTTATACCAAGATTCTCACTATAGGAATCTCCAAGTCTCTTCTCCAGATCACTGAGTTTCTCCATGGGTATGGTTAGAATTTCCATATGCATGGTTAAAATTTGAATTGGGTATTTATAAAGTTTTTCCCTCGCCAAATCGGGTTAAAAACACTGGATAACTAAAGCCGTATCTTAAGCCTGTCCCCGTATTCCATATGTTCGATGCTATGGGCCTCAATCAGGTCCTTCTCTATCCTCCTGAACTTCCTTGGAACTATCGCCTTCTTCACTGGCGCCTTAAGGGAGAGGCCTTTGTCCTTCTTTTCCTTCCATATCCTGCTGTTCAGGTCCACAAGTTCGGTTGTTGTGAAACCTGTCCTGGCCTTGGTGAACCTCCTGTCAGGTCTCGGGAAGGGCTGCTCCTCGATCAGGTTTCCGAACAGATCCTTGTAGAGTTTGTGTGTTATGAATGGTGTAATTGGCGCGAGCAGGAGTAGGAGCTTGTCCAGGACCCCATTGAGTGTGTAGATGGCAGCGGCCTGTTCTGCCTTGGTGAACTTGCCATCATGATTGTAGGCCCTGGGCTTGACCATCTCAAGATAGTGGGAAGCAAAGGTCTCCCAGATGAAGTGCTTCAGCTCTGATATGGGAATATGGAAATCAAATCTTTCGTAATGCTTCTCTGTCTTCTTGATTATCCTTCCCATCTCCTTGAGTATCCATTTATCAGTATCCTGGAAATCCGGCTTCGTTTTTGTGGGCCTGAACATAGAGACGAACCTTGCTATGTTCCAGAGTTTTGTCAGGAATTTAGACGCTCCCTCAATCCTCTCGTAGGAGCATTTCAGATCCGATACAGTAATGTTTCCCTCGAGCGCGCACCATATCCTGAAAGGTTCTGCACCGAACCTGTTTATGATGTCAGCAGGATCTATGACGTTTCCCAGGGACTTGCTCATCTTGTTACCCTTCTCGTCAAGGACGTGGTAGTGTATCCATACGTTTCTGAAGACTGGCTTGTTGATCAGCTGGTAGGACCTGAGGAGTGTGTAGTAGAGCCATGTCCGGACTATCTCCTTTCCCTGCGGCCTGAGAGAGCATGGGATGGATCTCTTGAAGAACCCATGATCCCTTCCGTAACCCAGCACGTACAGCGGGGATATCGAGGAGTCGAACCACGTATCGAAAACCCTCTCCTCCCCTACGAACTCTGTCCCTCCACATTTAGGACACTTCTTAATCGGCGGGTCCTCTTTCCACGGCTTGTAGTACTTCCCCTTTGGCGGTACTATGATCTCAGTGCACTTCTTGCAGTACCACAACGGTATCTCTGTCGCATAGTACCTCCTCCTTGAAACAGCCCAGTCCATGGAAAGCGTATCGATCCAGTCGAGCAGTATCTGCTTGGACTTCGGGGAGAAGAAACTGGTCCTGTCAGCAATCCTGAGTATATCCTTCTTCATCTCCATCTGCTTCAGGTAGTACTCAGACATGTAGATGAATTCTATCGGTGTCTTGCTCCTTTCACATATCGGTGTCCTGTGAACCATTTTCTGCTCTTTCTCTATCAGGTCCTGGGATATCAGGGTCTCTGTCATCCGCTTTCTTGCGTCCTCTATACTCATCCCCTTGAGGAATCCTGCATGCTCATTCATGGTTCCGTCCTTGTTTATCGCGATTATGGGGTCTATCTTCATCTCCCTGAAGAAGCGTATGTCAGAGTAGTCGCCGAAGGAGCACATCATGGCAAGCCCTGAACCAGTCTCCTTCTTGGCAGAAGGGTGGGACATTATTGGGACTTCCTTCCCGTATACGGGAAGGATAGCGTGCTTTCCCTTGAGGTGCTTGTACCTATCGTCCCTGGGATTGTAGATAACCATGCAGCAGGAACATATCAGCTCGGGTCTTGTGGTTGCGATTATGATGGTTTCGCCGGTCTCCTTCACCTTCCACTTAACGTGGACGAAGGTTGAAGGGATGTCCTTGTATTCGATTTCTGCGTCTGCTATGGTGGTCTGGCATGACGGGCAGTAGTTACTAACCCTCTTGGCCTGGTAGATCATTCTCCTGCCCCACAGGTCAATGAAAGTATCCTGGGTCAGTCTCCTGTAGGAATCTGAGTCAGTGTAGTACATCTCACCTATCCCCTCCCCATGTTTCCAGGAGGTGTAGGAGTGACCGAGTTTGTAGAAGCTCTCCAGAGACTCTGTACTCGACTCCTCAAGAAGCTTGTGGCAGAGTGAAATGAACTTCTCCCTCGGTGTCTCCTTCAGTGAGACATTAAACTTCTTCTCAACAGCCATCTCTATCGGAAGTCCGTTCCTGTCCAGACCGAGCGGGAAAAGGACTTCGAATCCCTGCATCCTCTTGAACCTGGCTATGAAATCCATTATTGTGTAGGTGACGGCATGACCCATGTGTACCGGAGTGTTGACGTATGGTGGTGGCGTGTCTATCGAGAAGACCGGCTTCTTGTTCTTTGGATTGAACCTGAACAGATTCTTGGTCTTCCATCCCCTTCTTATGGGTTCCTCGAATTCGCTGCTCCATCTTTTTTCATTTATCTTGGGGTCCACAGAAAACACCTCATGACTTAGTATGCCCTTCCTATGTAGGCAACGCATGCCGCGGTCTTGCCACAGACCACACACCTGCCACTGGGCCTCTCAATCTTATCGAATCTTGTTCCCCTGACCTCTGCGTGGAGTTTGTTCTTTATAGCCTCTGCGCAGGGGATTCCCTCAACATCAATGGTACAGAAATCAACCTTGACAAAACCTCCCTTGTCCAGCTGCAGGCCAAGTTCCTTGATGTTCCCGGCCTGCCTTATGTTTTTGTGTAAGAAATCATCCGCGGCCTTTCTCAGGTTGCTGGACATGTCCTTGCCTATCCTTGGTATGATGCTGGTCAGCTCCGACTCCTTGACTGTTCTCTTTGTCCCGGTGTCCCTTCTGGCCAGGGTAACGGTCTTCTCCCTGAGTTCCCTGGGTCCTACCTCTATCCTTACCGGGACGCCCTTCAGCTCCCACTGGTTGAACTTCCATCCGGGGGTGTTGTCAGAGAGATCAATCCTTGCCCTTATGTTGGCTGAGGTAAGGGTTTGCTTTATCTCCTTGCACTTCTTCACAACACGGGCATCATCACCAAGCCCTGTTATGGGTATTATGACAGCCTGGGCCGGTGCTATTTCGTAAGGGAACCTTAATCCCTTATCATCACCATGAAGGGCAACAACAGAACCGAACATCCTCCATATCGCTGGTCCATAACAGGTCTGCCATGGATACTTCTCTATCTCATCATTATCCTTGAACTTTATCCCGAATCCCTTGGCAAAGTTCTGTCCAAGCAGATGGGTTGATGGCTGCTGCAATATCTTTCCGTCAGGCATCATGCTGTCAGCAACATATGTGTGAACAGCACCCGGGAATTTGTCCCACTCGGGCCTCTGGATTGAAATGAATGGTATGCCATATATCTTATGCATCACATTCTCTGTCATCTCCATGTCCTCCTTCACCTGTTCATTTGCTTCCTCCATTGTTGCGAATACGTCATGACCCTCCATCCAGTGGAACTCCCTTCCTCTTATGAATGGACGGGTTGCCTTGGTGTCACATCTCCATACCTGGCATGACTGGTATATCTTCAGCGGCAGGTCTCTCCAGGACCTTATCCACTTGGCGTACATTATGTACATGGCTGTTTCAGACGTGGGCCTTAACGCCATCCTCTCTGTAAGCTTCTCGTCACCTGAGTGAGTGACCCAGAATAATTCAGGCGCGAAACCCTCAACATGTTCTGCCTCGAGTTTGAAGTTGCTCTCTGGTATAAGTGCAGGGAACCAGGCCGGGTCGTGTCCGTTCCTCTCGAACTCTTCCTCGTAGTACCTGTACATGTTCTTCATTGTCAGTACAGACCAGGGCCTGTGGACAAGGAATCCCTTGACATTGTATCGCAGATCAGCCAGCTCTGCCTTCATAAGTATCTCTGAGAACCATTCCGAGAAATCGCTTTTCTTGTGCTTCATTCCTATATCTTCCCTTTTCCCGCCAGCTGCACCTGGCTGGTTTTTACTGTTTTTTCCTTTTTCCATAATCAATCACTTATCCATCAATATGCCTTTACTTAATTTATAACTGAACTTATATTTGTTGCTTGAATCGTGGCTTTTTTAAGCCGTGGCTCGATTTAATACTGTATGACTGGCAAAGTTGTGGCAAGGGGAGCTGAAGCTGTTCTTTATCTTGATGAGCAGATGGATAGCTCAGGTGGGGTGCTGGTAAAGGAGAGGATAAGAAAAGGATACAGGCTGCCCCAGATCGATGAGAAGATAAGGAAGCAGAGGACCAGAAGGGAGGTCAGGATGCTGTCCAGGGCAGCCGGATCAGGAATGAATGTTCCCGGGGTTGTTTTTGCGGATCATGATAAGATAAGCATGGATTTCATTGAAGGGAGTACTGTCAAGGAGAGCCTTAACGATATGGGTGAGAAGGAGAGGGCAGATGTTTGTGAGAAGATTGGCGATGCCATCGCCTGCCTCCACAGAATCGGCATGGTTCACGGTGACCTCACCACATCCAACATGATTCTCAGGTCCGAAGGTGAGGGACAGGGCGATCGTAAGGGAAGGAAGCTATACATAATCGACTTCGGGCTTGGAAAGTTCTCACAGAAGGTGGAAGACCAGGCAGTTGACATGTTCCTGCTCTACGAGGCCCTTAAAGCAGCCCATTACAAGTATTTAAATATGGCATGGCAAAACATTTTAAAGATTTATAAACAAAATTACTCAAACGCCGACATGGTCCTTAAACGGTTTGAGAGTATCGCGACGAGAAGGAGATATAAATGATGAGGAAAGATGAAAAGAAGGGAAAGAAAAAAGAAGAGGGGACAAAAGAGGAAGTTAAGAAGTCCAAAACCGAAGAGATCGAAGAGAAGGATAAGGTAGAGGAAGCGATAGAAAAGGTAGAAAAGGGTGCCCCTGACACAGAGGCAACGAATAATGATGTAAAGGAAAGTGAAAGGCCAAGAATAGTCAGATGGGGCAGAGGTGGCAAAGGTGGTAGAGGTGGTAGAAGAGATGGAAGAGGAAGGAGAGATGATAGCAGAGCTGAAGAAAGGCTTAAGAACTGGGTACCAAAAACCCGGCTGGGAAAGAGAGTGATGAAAGGTGAACTTAAGACGATAGGTGATGTTCTAAAAACAGGTGAGATCATACTGGAATCAGAGATTGTTGATTATCTTGTTCCTGATCTGAAAGATGAGGTGATATACATTGGTGGTTCTCCCGGAAAGGGCGGCGGAATAAGGAGAACAGCAACCAAGAGGACAGTAAGGATGCACAAGTCCGGAAGGAGATTCAAGCTTACTTCTGTCATAGCAGTGGGTAACCAGAGCGGAATCATAGGCATTGCCAAGGCGTCTTCAAAGGAACACAGGAACGCAATGGAGAAGGCACTTGATAAGGCAAAGATGAATATAATAAGAGTCAAGACAGGATGCGGATCATGGGAGTGCGGATGTGGTGGTGGTCACTCAATACCATTCAAGACCACTGCAAGAGTTGGTTCAGTTGAGATTGTTCTGTATCCGGCACCAAAGGGTGTTGGTATTGTGAGTGCTGCAGCTGCCAAGAAGATACTGAATCTCGCTGGCATAAAGGACATATGGGTAAAGACAAGGGGCCAGACAAGCACCAGGGGTAACCTGGCAGTCGCAACATTCGAGGCCCTGAAGAATCTTAACAGGGCAAAGGGTGATCTTTGATGTTAGCTGTTGTGAGGGTCAGGGGTTCTGTGAAGACAGATAAGAAGATAATAGACACACTAGAAATACTCAGGATTAACAGGGTAAACCACTGTGTCCTGGTACCCGACACCAAGGATTCAAAAGGCATGCTTAAGAAAGCGACTAACTGGATAACCTGGGGCAAGATAGAAGACGACACTATTGAGAAACTGGTTCTGAAGAGAGGCAGGACAGGAAACAACAAGAGACTGGATGAGAAGACAGCCAAGGAAACTGCCAAGAAAATATTAAAGAATCAGTCAGTGAACGGGGTCGGGATAAAACCAGTATTCAGACTCTCACCCCCAAGTAAGGGACATAAATCAATCAAACTCCACTATCCAAGGGGTGCACTTGGCAACAGAAAGGAGAAAATAAACGATCTGATAAAAAGGATGATTTAAAGGCGTATGAAAGGCGCGTATGATTGTGTGTGATGGGATTATTTGAGTGATTGTATGGTGAAGAAAATAACCAAGCAGCGTGGGAAGAGGACCCATGGATGGGGTTCTCAGAAGAAACACAGGGGCGGCGGATCCCAGGGAGGAAAAGGAAGAGGCGGGGTCTCAAAGCACAAGAGGCTATGGTTATGGAAGAAGGGTGAGAAGCTCGGAAAAAAGGGTTTCAAGTCACTGCAGCAAAGGGGCCTGAAGAAGGCAGAGCGTTCGATAAACCTAAGGGATATCGATAAACTTGCGGGTGACATGAAAGAGATAAACATGATGGATCATGGTTACGAAAGGGTCATTGGCTCAGGCGAGATAAAGAAGCCGCTTAAGATAAAGGCGAGACATTTCTCAGCAAAGGCCATAGATAAGATAACGAAGGCTGGCGGGAAAGTGATCACTGATGGCGAAAAGGAAGAAGAATCAAAAGGAACAGAAGAGGCAAATGGTGCTTAGGTGTACAGGGGACCGCTGGTAATAGAAGAAGACCAAGAGGAATGAGAAATGAAAACTATTTTTAATAAAGTAATTAATTATATTGATATATTACATCAGAGAATAATAACAGAGGGATGAAATGGCATTAGAAGAAGGATACATAGCGTTCCTTAAGAGGATACCAGGCATAACAGAACCGATTACTAGACAGACTTTCCGATCCAAACTGAAGTGGACTGGTCTGATAATTCTTATATATTTCGCAATGACCCAGGTACACGTATTCGGAATTCCGGCCGAGTTCCAGAGCCAGTTCCAGTTGTGGGAGACTCTCCTGGGATCCAGTTTTGGGACCCTGATGACACTGGGTATCGGGCCCATAGTCACTGCGTCCATTATCCTGCAGCTGCTGGTGGGTTCCAAGATCATCCCATGGGACCTCAACACTGAAAACGGCAGGGTCCTTTTCCAGGGCACGCAGAAATTCGCTGCAATAGTCCTCTCATTTGCAGAGGGCGCTGTATATGTGATGATGGGCGCTGTTCCAGCTGCTTCGCCAGACCTTATCTGGATAGTTGTTCTGCAGATAGCGCTGGGTGGTATTCTTGTAATATTCATGGATGAAGTTATATCCAAGTGGGGATTCGGTTCAGGCGTCGGACTGTTTATAGTTGCTGGTGTATCCAAGACCATAATACTGAGGACATTCAACCCGCTCACACAGGCAGGCGGCCTGCCTGGAATGGGTAACGCGCCAGTCGGTATACTACCATTCATGATAACAGCGATAAGTGTGGGTGAATTATCCAATGCCCTGCTCGCACTGCTTCCGATAATCGCGACCATCATAGTCTTCGTGCTGGTGGTGTATACTAATGCTATAAAGGTCGAGATTCCGCTGGCCTTCGGATCCATAAGGGGATTCGGCAGGAGATGGCCACTGAAGTTCTTCTACACCTCGAATATCCCGGTCATACTCATAGCAGCCCTACTGGCAAACGTCCAGCTGATGGGAAGGATGATGGCTGACAGGGGAATGTCCTGGTTCGGTACGTTTGATGCGCAGGGGGCTCCTACGGGTGGCATAGCGTATCTGTTATCTCCGCCCAGCATTGCGATTGCTGCAGGACAATCAATGTCCATACTCATGATAACCATAGGTATATTCGCCCTTATCGGTGCTGCGCTGGCTTACTTCACCAAGAAGAGTCCATGGAAGCTGGTGATAGGTTTCGGGGCGCTTGGTGGTATCATAGAGGTACTCATGGTGTCAAGCCTTGGAATAACCGCACTGTCCAGCATAGCAATGATGGACATTGTTAGGTTTGGGACCTACGCACTGTTCATGATAGTGGGTTCTGTGATATTCTCTATATTCTGGGTAGCTACGGCAGGTATGGATGCGAGAGCAGTAGCCAACCAGATCCAATCAACAGGAATGCAGATACCTGGTTACAGAAGGGATGTCAGGATAATAGAAAAGGTACTGAACAGGTACATACCCGGACTCGCTATTCTGGGTGGCGCTTCAGTGGGGTTCCTTGCAGCATACGCTGACTTCACTGGTGCGCTCGGATCAGGAACAGGACTGTTGCTGGCAACCCTTATCATATACAATCTGTATGAAGAGATCGCGATGCAGCACATGGAGGATATGCATCCGGCAGTTAGGAAACTGCTTGGTAAATGATTCGAAAAGAAGGTGTAAACATGGGAATAATATTTGTGACAGGGATACAGGAGTCAGGGAAGGACGAGATAGTTGATATGGTACTGACATGTTCCAGAAAGAACCTTCCCCCGTTTGATTACTTCAGGTTCGATGACCTGATACCCCAGGAATCCAACAGCACGGATGGGGTTGTTGATCTGTGGAGCTTCAGTAACAGGATAAAGCACATGCACAACGTGCAGAGGGACTTCAGCACCAAGCTGAAGAAGAAGGTGGACCACCTTAAGCTGACAGGAAATCACATAATAGTGAACGGGTACTTCACCCTCAAAACACCCGGTGGTTACCTGCCCATAATATCCAAGGGTTCAGATGGGTTCTTCAAACCAGACGTGATAGTGGTTATGGATATTGACTTTGACAATCCGGTCATGATCAAGAAGCTCGGTAAGGAAAGGGTGAAGGAATTAAAATATGACCAAGACCTAAATCTAAAGTGTGCTGCGAGTTACGCAACGATTACCAAATCCGCTGTCAACATCGTGAGAGTGGAGTACGGCAACCTAAAAGACGCCCTCAAGGACATGACAAATGCAATAACACTGGCGCTTGGATAGGTTGCAGATTATTAAAAAAAGATAGGGAGAGATGATAGATATGGTGTTCGGGATACCTGGTTACCAGGAGATTCTTATAATCACAATATTACTTGGATTAGTCACGGTCATACTCACCAAGATACTGACCGACCAGAATGAGATCAAAAGGATAAAGAGAGAGATGAAATTCTTCCAGGAGAAGATAAAAAAGGCGCAGAGCTCCGGTGACAAGGATGCTGTCTCGAAGCTATCCAACGACATGCTCAAGGCAAGCGGTAAGCAGATGAAGCAGAGCATGAAGCCCATGATGGTTTCCCTTTTAGTATTCGGACTTGCTTTCTGGTGGATGTCAATAACGTATGAGGAGTTGTTAATAGCACTGCCAATCTCAATACCGTTCTTCGGATCCGGACTGAACTGGTTCTGGTGGTATTTCGTAACAATACTTCCAATCAATTTCCTGTTCAGGAAGATGCTGGGCGTAGAATGATAAATCCCGGGGGTGGGATTCGAACCCACGACCTCGCGGTCTCTGCCTATCACAGGACATTGTCCTCAACAGACCGTTAAGGGGCTACAGCCGCGCGCTCTAAACCAACTGAGCTACCCCAGGATCATGTATGATGGAGATATTAATTCTTTTATGAGCCTCAATATTTAAAAACAGCATCCGGTCGTTTATTCAACAATCATGTGCTTGGAGAAGACCCTGGTCTTTTTACCCTTGTCATTGGAGAACCTGATATAGGCACGGGGCATCTTCAGGCTGCCCTGGACAAGGGTCCTGATCTTGTAGGTGATTATCCTGGTCTCCTTGGGTTTCATGTCCCCCAGCTTCCAGATCATCTCTGTTCCTGCATCAGACCTTCTTGTAACCGGTATTAGCATCTCAAACTCCTCGTGGAGTACCTTGGCCAGCGGGGAAACCCAGTCCCTTACGATAACGTTGCGGAGGTGATGCATGAAGGGGTTCTTTATCTCCAGTATGACGGAGTGCTTGTCCTCGCCCTTCCTCGTGTGCCTCTTGGTTATGGTTGGGTTGGTAATCCGTATGAAGGAGAAGGTGAGTATTGATATTATTATCAGGAGTATGATGGCGTACTCACTGTAGATCACCCAGTAATTCAGCCTGTAGGTGATCATGGAAGATGCTCCTGGCGTCAGTTCAGAAACAACATAACCGCAAACCTTGTCATCGCCCTCAGCTATGCATCCCACAGGATCGGTTACGAATCCTGTTATCCAGTCGTTGTTAGGCAGGGTCTGGTAGGTTTTGTAATCCTCCTCTATCACGTTGCCATGGTTTTCTATCGTGATTATGACGTCTTCGTAAAGAGGGGTGGAAATCCTCTTAACTGTCTCCACAATTGCATGAACAGGCTCTATCTCAAACTCTGTGGTTTCCGCAAATTCGGTTCCCTCAATCCTCGCATCAATAGTGTAGGTTCCTGCAAGGAAGTCGGAAAGCGGTATGATCTTCTCGATGGTCTTGAATCCCTGGAAAGTCACACCGTCTATGAAGGTTTCAAGTATCTGACCAGAAGAATCCTTCACATCAATCACAGCGTCGACTGTCCTCTCATCAGTGGAATCCAGGACGAGGTATATGTAGAGGTTGTCTCCCTTGATCTCTGTGTACAGGTCATCTATGTTAAACTTCAGCTTGACATTGATAAGGATTTTGTCATCGACCCTTATCCAGGACTTGTCGTAGGACCACATCGATATGTCAAACTCGAACAACCCCTCTCTCTCCCCTGTCGGGGCAATGGTTATGTCTATGGTCTTGGATGATTCGGGTTCCAGGTTGAGCAGCGTGTAGGTGTTCTGCAGCCACCCGTAGTAGGTGTCCTTGACAGATATCCTGACAGGATCAGCTATGTTCCTGTTGTTGGTCAGGACTATCTCGTAAGTGACGCTTGATCCTATAACAACATCCTGATTGTTGTTCAGTATCTCGAGCTCTAGCGGGTAAGCTAGAACAGGACTTACAATGAATGCAAGAAATGCGAAAACCGTTATAAGAAAGGCGATGCTTTTCATAACAATAAATATCACATTAAGATATTTAAACTTAACCAGACCGCTTCAGATCGAACTCATATCTTCCCGGAATCCATTTGGTTCCTGACCCACGGTAACTGCATTTTGAGCATTTCAATGAAAACAGTGATTTCCTTCCCTTGAGGTTTTTGGTATATTTTTTCCTGAGCTTGTTTCCGCACGCAGGACATTTCTTTGGCTGCCTGCCCTTCCTGTTACTTATCTTGACCCTTATGCCAGGGGTTTCTATCGCTATTATTCTGGCCCTCTGGGGTGTTATGGAGTAGTATATCTCTGTCTCCTTGAGTTTTTTCTCCACTGCCTCGGCAAGGCCAGACTGTGACCTTATCCTCTTTCGCTTTAGCACGTCCTTCAGAACAAACCTGACTATCTCCTTGTTGGGTATCATCATGTTTTAATTTTCGGGGTATGATTTAAAAGCGATTGCCAATAGATTCAACCGGGTCATCAGAATCAGCAGAGGATTCTTATATTTAACCTTGGCCAATAATTTAATTATGCTAAGAATCCCAGGGGCTTTGGTTTTGATTTCACTTTTCGCTATGCTAATCACTCTTTCCAATGTAAACACAGCAGCTGCACAGAACGTCTGGGGTGACGTTATGCCCTGCGTGTCAGGTGAATACAGGCCGTGTGGAATAGATACTGGTGAGTGCAAGAAAGGTGTGAGGACCTGTGAGGACGGTTACTGGAGTGACTGCACCAATGATATCAAACCGGTAGAAGAGATCTGCAATAACGAGAAGGACGAGGACTGCAACGGGGTTGTGGACGATTGTGTTGACAACACTTTTGGTTACGTGTGCATGGGAGCCGGTATCATAATACTCATAATCGCGATCATCCTGCAGAAGACCAAGTTCGCTGAGAAGAAAGAAAAGGTCTGGTGACCCAAGCCCCAACCAATCTACCAACCAATCTATTTGCCATATAATTCTTTGCTGGTCTTTTCCAGGGTCCTTGTTCCGCGTATCTCTTCCCTGAACATCGGCAGGGTCATGATCTTGAACTTTCCGAACCTGTTTCTGATGTCCTTCAGTCGCTCCTGCTGCATTTTCCGCTTCTCCTTGCAGAAATCGCAGTTGTGGTTGTCTGGTATGAGCTGATTAACAACCACGCTCTTGACCGGGATGTTGTACTGTTTGAGCACTTCAAGTGATCTCTCGGACTCGTATATGCTCATGGCCTCTGGTATCATCACTATGTTGTAATGCGTTTTATCAGGGTTCGAGAGAATTGCGCGTGCCGACTCTATTCTCTTTTTCATTGCCTCTAGTTGGTCTATCCCCACGTTCTCCTCCTGCTCATCTGGACTGCCGAAGGGCAATACCTTCTTGACCAGGTTGGCCATTCCTGAGAACTTCATCCGGATCTTTATCATCTTTCCTACCCAGGAATCCAGGACATCAGGAAGTGAAAGGAACCGGAGAGTGTGACCGGTGGGTGCGGTATCGAAGATTATGATGTCGTATTCTTTTGAATCCATGAACTGCATGAACTTGTCAAAGGCTGCTATCTCGTCTATCCCTGGTGTCATCCCAATGTAATCGAAGGTGTCCTCCATTCCCAGTCCCTTCAAGAACTCGAGCTTCTCCATCTTTGGCGCAAGCCTCTCCTTGTACTCCTCCATTGCCTGCTTGGGATCTATCTCAACAGCATAGAGGTTCTTGTCAAGCTTCTTCACATCCCCGCCTATCTTCTTGTCAAAGGAGTCGGATAGCGAGTGGGCCGGATCAGTTGAGATGATCAGAACCTTCTTTCCCTTCTTCGAGAACCACAGGGCTGTCGCAGCAGCAACGCTGGTCTTACCCACGCCTCCTTTCCCTGCGAACAAGTAGTATTCTGTATTCCGTTCCCGTTTCATTATCCTTTCCAGCATTCACTTCACCATTTAAGAAGAGCAGAGGCCGGGATTCGAACCCAGGTGACCCGCTCTGCAGGCGGGCGCGTAACCACTCCGCCACCTCTGCAGTGTCTTCGCTTATACCTAAATTATGAGGTGTTCTATTTAAAAACCCTATCCGTCTTTATCATCCTGTTTTTCAGGTCCTTTACAGAACCCAGCGCAATTATCTGTTTGCCGTGGTATATGCCAACCCGCTCACTATCTTTCAGTTCATCCATTCTCCGGATATCGCTGTTGAATACAGGCATTCCGTTCCTCACCTTCTGGACGGAATCCTTCTTTATGATCACTTTTTTCAGCCTGATCTTTTCCAGAACCCTCTCCAGTGGTACCACAATCCCCGCTCCTTTCTTCTCAACATCCTCTATCCTGACGCAATCCTTCAGGGTGAAGCAGTCTATCCTGGTTCGTTTAAGGCTGGTCATGTGTGCCCCGACGCCCAGCCGCTCCCCGAAGTCATGGCAGAGCTTCCTCACGTACGTGCCTGATTCGCACTGGACCCTGAAGTATAGATCACTGCCATTCATCTCCAGGACGTCGAATTCGTAAACATCCCTCTCCCTTGGTTTTCTGACAACAGCAGACCGTACAGGAGGGGTCTGGGTTATCTTTCCCCTGAACTCCTTCAGGGTGTTGTTTATCTTTCCTTCGTCAACGTTCCCGTGGAGATGCATCACACCTTCATACTCCTTGTCCAGCCCTATAAGGACGGTCATGGCCTTTGTCGCATCATTCAGAGCAATCATCATGACACCAGTCACCTTTGGGTCCAGGGTTCCTGAATGACCTGCTTTCCTGGCACCCATTATTTCCTTCACCTTCTCAACACACTGCATGCTGGTCAGGTCCTCTGGTTTGTCCAGTAATATAATCCCCCTCTCCGTGAACTTGTGCTTCGATTCCGGCATAAATGACACCAAACTTATATATTCATCTAAGAATTAATAGCATTGAAGAGTAAATATAAGTGATTCATATGCCCAAGCACAGGTTTGAAGAAGCTGAAAAGAGGCTCTTCCACAGGGTCTTTGTATGCATGAAGTGTGGAGCCAAGATCAGATCTGATCTCATCAAGGTCAGGCAGGGAAAGACCAAATGCAGGAAGTGCAAATCGAAAAGGCTCAGGTCTATCCATAAGGATCAGAAGAAGTGATGAAGTGATAACATGACCAGGAAAGCTTACAAGAGAGGATGGCAGCACACCAAGACCAGAGGAAGAGAGGGGACTGTTACCTGCGGGTTCTGCGGAAAAAGGGTCCCGAAGTACAAGACATTCCCGACCTTCAAGGGATTCAGGATATCCGATCCCCTGTTGAAGCAGGAACTCGGTGTCAGGGGAAGGGGAGGACTCTCCTTATCAACAACCAAGGTTTACGCATGCCCGGCATGCGCCAGGCACAGGAACATTGTCAGGAAGAAGCGTTAGTTCTTCGTCTGATTGCCTTTTTTTATTACCCCGGAACAATATTAAACTATGGGTATGATCGATTCCTACAAGAGGATGTCGATAAAGACGCTTGGAAAGATAGTCGACTCCAACATGGGCAGTTTCCAGTCACTTAAACCACACATAAGAGGGGCTAACCTGAACTTCCTTCTCAAGGCATGGGTATCAATGGTGCTGATGACCACACTGCTGGCATACGCTGCATCCCTTGTGTGCTTTGTGTTTGTTGGGTTCTTCTTCGAGCTCGATCTTGTTACATTCATATACTATGTGATGTTTGCTCCTGTACTAGTGGCTGCACTGGCCTTCATGGCGATGTACATATACCCGATGCAGAAGGCCAAATCAGTCAGGAAGTCGATAGAAGATAACATACCGTTCGCCCTTATACACATGAATTCGATTGTGTCGTCAGGTATCCCGCCTGAGTTCATGTTCGAGCTGCTGGCGGGTTTCAAGGAGTACGGGGAAATATCAAGGCAATCCAAACTGATCGTCAGGAATGTTAAGACGTTTGGAATGAGTTCTGTAAAGGCCATAAACCACGTAGCGAGCAAGACACCGTCCCCAATATTCAAGGAGATCCTGTCAGGAATATCAGGCACCATAGAGAAGGGCGGGAACCTTCCCAGCTTCCTGAAAACTATGTCAGAAAAGACCCTTTTTGAGTACAGGATGAAAAGAGAGCAGTACAACCGGACGTTATCAATGCTATCGGATGTCTACACTGCTGTTCTGATAGCAGCACCGTTAATGATGCTTACGTCTTTGATAATGATGAACCTGATAGGTGGTGACTTCTTTGGATTGACCATTCCTGACGTCATAGCAATGATGACTTGGGTAGTGATACCAGGACTTAACATAGCCTTCCTGGCCTTCATCCACTCGAGTTATCCGAAGATCTGATCCGCGTATGATCCAGAAACAAAGAAACGAAAGAGACAATCACTCAAAATCCTTCTTTAGCTTCTTCCTGAGCTTCTTTATGGCCTCTATCTCTTTCCTGGTCGAGGCATCGATTCCTGTGTAGGACTCAGTGGTTTTCTTGGCTGCTGGTTTTTCCTTTGTTCTCTTCTTCACTGGCTTGGTTTCTGCTGGGGTTTTGGTTACGGGTTTGGCTGTTGGTTTTTCCTTTGATAACCATGAAGCAGCAGGGAGCCTTCCCTCTGGCGTGTTCTTGTCTGGTTTGGATGGTTTTGTTTCACTAGGTTTTACCGCGGGCTTGGGTTCTGCTGCCGGTTTCTTTGTAACAGTTTTCTTGGCTGCGGGCTCGGGCTTCTTTTCTGGTTTGATGAATTTCTCTGGCTTTGGTATCTTGAAGGGATCGGCCTTGACTTTACTCAGTATCTCCCTGAGCTGGACCTTTGGTTTGGCTTTGTAGGAGAGATCTGGTTTATGTGTTACAGACGGGTGTGGTTCCTTCTCTATCTTGTCTGTTTTGGTGTTATCCCATGCCTTCCCGGAAGCGGATTTTATCGTGGACTTTTTGGTGGGTTTGCCCTTGTTGACCCACTTCATCAGGGTGTCCTTGTCCTTGTAGTAGAGGTTTATGATACCGCACACCTCATCGAACTGTAACATCTTCTCCTTCATCATCCATTTCAGAACCCTTTCTCTCTCTTCCAACTGATCCATGAGTTCCTGGTACATGATCCCCTCCTGGAATGATATCCTTCTCAACAGGTCAGAATCAGCCAAAACCTCCCTGAAGACATCATCGGACGGGATCCAGGAGAAACTCTCCTTGGTGTGGGCAATACCTGTCCTGGGATCAACTGATTGAATCTCAACGATCTCCTTTACCCTTCTTGATGACTTTCCCTTTTCCTTGGCATTGGTCAATACTATGAGCAGGTCAAGTGACTCTATAAGGGAGGGCGAAAGTTCGATTGGCGGGGTTTCAAGCCTCTTCATTACATCTTCGACGGATCCGGCATGGATGGTTCCCATGCTCGGGTGACCAGAAGCAATCCCCTGGAACATTACATAGGCTTCCCTTCCCCTTACCTCACCGACCACGACGTAGTCAGGATTCTGACGGAAGGATTCCTTGAGCAGGTCGAAAAGGGTTATCTCACCGTACCTCTTTCCACTGGCGCCTGGTATGCCAAAGCCCTGCCTGGACACAGCAGGAATCCAGTTCTCGTGCGGAAGGTTAATCTCCCTGGTGTCCTCGATGGATATTATCTTGTCCTCAGGGGGTATGAACATACTGAGCACATTCAGGAAAGTGGTCTTTCCTGTAGACACACCGCCGCATATGACTATAGAGGCGTTGTAGTGGACCAGGAGCCAGAGGTAGGCCATCATTCTCGGGGATACTGTTCCAAGCTCCATCAGGTCTATTGGAGAGTACGGGTTCTTCCTGAACTTTCTTATCGAGAAGGTCGGGCCCCTTGTGGTCACGTCTTTGGCCAGGGATGCCTGTACCCTGCTTCCATCAGGCAGGCTTCCATCCAGAAGCGGGACTGCGTAAGATATGTACCTGCCACACCTCTCGGATAACTTAACAACGAAATCAGTAAGGATTGGACTGTCCTTGTATACCAGGCTGGTCTGGATTGAACCGAATTTCTTGTGCACCACGAAGACAGGTGTGTTTAATCCATTGCATCCGATGTCCTCTATGTAGGGATCATTCATCATCGGTTCTATATCATTCAATCCGAAGAAGTTCCTTATTATGTAGTACATTACCTTCTGGTACACTTCCTTCGGGATAACTACACCAAGATCCTCAAGCACAGACTCTGTTCTTTCCTGGAGGTATTCGACTATCTTACCCTTTTCCTTGATCTTGGTCAGCTTCACGTCTATCACCTCTGTCAAGGACTCCTCGATCTTCTTGAACAGATTCTCCTCCCTTTCAGAAAGAGTGGGTTCCAGCAGGTTATAGATCAGTATCCTCTTTTCAGGAACCCATTTTATCTCAGCGTGCGCGAAAGGTTCAATTAGCGGGTACTTGACACTAACCTTGGTTATATCCTTTGGAGAAGGAATCACTATAAGGTGCCTTGGCTTTCCGAGTTTGATCCTCGGGTACCTGGACCTTTTACTCTTGGTAAGACCTTTTTTCTTGGTAGAAAAACCGAACATACTATATTATATGATTATTTAATTATTATTATTGTTATGTGCGCTTGATAAAAGCCTCTTCCTTTGGATAGACAGTCACTCCTGTCTGGTCTATCTTGTAGGGATGCAGCTTCTGGGAGTGGTCTGATCCCCTGACCTTCCATATCTGGACTGCCCTGCTGAAAGTGGACTGGAGCCTCTCGTAGTACAGAACCACAACAGAATCAGCAACGAATTCCTCCACACCATACCTGGACAAACCAGGTGTACCGTGAACGATCTCTGAAACGAGCATGGAGGTGCACTTGAGTTTCCTTAGTATTATGGAAAGATTGAATATCATCCTTCTCAGCTCTGCCTCATCCTTTATGTGAAGACCCAGCGCGGATATGGAGTCAACGACGACCCTGGTTGCCTTTATCTGGCGTATTGTGGATTCCAGGATGTCGAACACATCCTCTATGTGGTAGGGATCGTACCGGATGAAAGAGAACTTGCCTGATTTTTCCAGGGACTTGAAATCCCACCCAAACGTCTTCGCATTCTCGGTTATGGAATCTGCAGGCTCCTCGAAGGAGAGGTAAACACCGTTGTCGTTGTACCTCTTGATACCCTCGTGCATGAACTGGCAGCAGAATGTCGTTTTCCCTGTTCCTGATGTCCCTGTTATAAGGGCCTGATGGTGTTTTGGGATTCCTCCATGCAGTATCTCATCAAGACCAGCCACACCGGTTTTAACCCTTTCCATAATATCATCTTTCGCTTTTTTCGATTTATTCTTTCACTTTATTCTTTCGATTTATTAATACTGGTTAATTATTCTATTTTTATAATAAATTAATTGTTAATAAAGATACGTGGTTGGAAGGTAGATTGACATGGATATGAAAATGGACGAGAACAATCTGAAAGCGATAATAAAGGAACTTGAGGGAATACGGGGGAGGCACACAGAACTCGTGACTGTGTACGTCCCTGCTGGCTTTAACCTGATTAAGGTAGCTGAACAAATAAGGAACGAACAGGGAACCGCACATAATATCAAGTCAAAGGCAGTAAGGAAGAACGTTCTCGGGGCTCTGGAGAAGATAACCCAGCGCCTGAAGCTCTACAAGGGGACCCCGAAGAATGGACTGGCCATATTCTGCGGTAACGTTTCTGACAAGGAAGGCGTCACTGACCTCGAGATATGGGCAATAGAACCGCCAGAGCCAATGAAGCAGAGGCTCTACAGATGCGATCAGAATTTCATACTTGACCCGCTCAAGGAGATGGTGAGGGAGAAGGAGATATATGGCATTATTGTTCTGGATAAGTCAGAGGCAGAGATCGGCGTCCTTCGCGGGAAGAGAATTGAATCCCTCAAGCATCTGGACTCGATTGTTCCTGGGAAGACGAAAGCGGGGGGCTGGAGCCAACAACGTTACGCCCGAATCCGGGAAGGACTGCTCAATGACTTCCTTAAGAAGGTAGGTGAAATTGCCAGTTCCAACTTCAAGAACATGCGCGACCTGAAGGGCATCATAGTCGGTGGTCCAGGTCCTGTTAAAGAGCAGTTCGCGGATGGTGACTTCCTTGAGTATTCGGTCAAGGACAAGATTCTTGGTGTAGTGAACACATCATACACTGGCGGTGATTACGGACTCAGGGAGACAGTGGAGAGGTCTGAGGATATCATATCAGAGGCCTCTGCAATACAGGAGAAGAAATTCCTGGAGAGGTTCTTTGGCGAGCTCTCGAAGGATTCCGGCCTCGCTGTCTATGGTTTCAGGGAAGTGATCAAGGCGCTGAAGACAGGCAACCTCGAGCTCATGCTCCTTTCCGAGGGATTCGACTGGGTCAGGACCAGTTTCGAATGTTCCTGCGGTTTCAAGACAGAGAAGGTGCTCAACAGGAAGCAGATTGATGAGCAGCACTGTCCTGAGTGCAACGCCAAAATGGAAGTTGTTGGTGAAAAGGAAATGACAGAGGAACTGATAAAAATGGCAGACGACATCGAGACTGACGTGGAAATCATGTCCACCAGCACTGGCATGGGTGAACAGTTAATGGAGATCGGCGGCATCGGCGGGATACTCAGGTATAAGGCGTGATTCAATTTCTCAGTCCTTTTTTCTGCATAATTTCCTTTGTTTTCGATATTTTGTCTTTTTTGTTTATCCAATCATACTTCTCTCCGATTCTGATATAGAATCCGAACGGGTCCTCTATCCTGAAATCCCATCTGCCCCATGGCTTTTGTTTCAATGGTTCAACAACCTTTACCTTATCCTTTATTTTTTCATAGAATTCCTTGACATCGTCTTCCAAGAAAACAATCTCAACAGCGTATCCTTTTTTGGTGTCATTAGGGAATTTTCCAAAATAAGAATGATGGGAAACCTTATCATTACCACCGTAAAAGTTCAACACACTTCTATCCTTTCTCATGACCATATAATTATCACTAATCCAGACAATCTCAAAACCAAGTGTTTTGTAGAAATCAATAGCTTTCTGGAAATCTGGAACATGTAGCTCAACGAACACATCTGTTTCCATACTAATCCTTCCTTGATTCAATCTTCTTGATCTGCTCTTCGAGTTCTTTCCTCATCTGTTCGCCGTTATCCCTGTCAGAATATCGGTCTATTCTTGCAGCCAGTGTCAGCTTTGCAGCGACTGCCCTTGCCACCTTTCCCTTGAGTTCCTTTGGGGCATTCTGCACGAACCCGTGCCCAAAGATGACGCCGTATTTCGGGGCCTTGCCCTCGCCTCTCAGGTGCCTGAATAGTGCTTTCTCTGCTCCCAAGAGCTGGATGGTACTTGAGGGCAGCCTTGATATCTTTTCCAGCCCACCAGCCAGCGCCAGCAGCCTCGCAGCCAGAATCGGGCCAGCAACAGCAGAAAGGTTGGGCATGGTTTCCTTTGATATTATCTCCAGGTACTTGGTCAGTTTCTTCTTCTCTTCAAACAGCAGGATCATCACTTTCGAGAACTCCTGCACATTCTTCACGTCCTCGCCTGAGAATGGCATTCCTGATGATTTCTCAGCAATGCTCTTCAGCTTCTTGTCATCTATGCTGTCTCTCTCACCATGCTTCGCAACCAGCTCAGCGAACCTCTCATTGGACCCGACTTCTCTTGCCATCTCAGGAAAGTGCATACCATACCACTCCCTGAGGAGTTCTGAGAGGGTGTTGAGTTCCCTGTCCATCTCATCTATGATGGCTATTACCCTCATGACCACTACATCCTTCTTCTCCTTCTTCAGTTCCTTCTTGGTCAGTTCGACCTGGACCTTGCTCATTATCTCATTTATCTCTGCCTGCGAGGATGCCCATTTCGAATCCATGGCTAGTTTTCTGAACTGGCTCTGCAGGATTTCATTCGCAAGGTTATCCTTCTTGCAGACACAGCTCATGCCCTTGATGTCGGTCTGCTTGTCCCAGACAATCTCCATTATCCCCTTCTTGGCGAGTCTCTGTACTATCTTCTCTTCCTCAGGCAGAACCTCGCCTGCCCTTGACTTCTTGATCTTCTCAACTATCACGTCAATCTTCTTGGGAAATAGTTCCTTGTCTATCATTTTCCCGTCCTGATCGAACGCGAAGCTTCCTGCGAAACACGTACCTACAAACGCTCTCATATAATAAACTTCTCCCTTTCATTTAAAAGTTTAACTTTACGGTGAACAGTGAGTGCGGGGGGTAAGATTCGAACTCACGAAGGCGTCTTACGCGAACGGTTTACACCGAAAACGAACTAAGCCACTGGGTCCTAAGCCCAGCCCCTTTGACCACTCGGGAACCCCCGCATTGATAATTAAATTGTCACATCGGTTTAAAAATAACATGCGGGGGGTAAGATTCGAACTCACGAAGGCACTAAGCCACTAGGCTCTGAACCTAGCCCCTTTGACCACTCGGGAACCCCCGCACAGTTGGAATGATGACTTGGCCCGATCTAACCAAGCCATCGTTCGAATTTATGCTCCAGGCGGGATTTGAACCCACGTCACGGGCTATCTTCTTTCATCTCCACACAAAAAGCGTGGAATCAGATCTTTCGAATCGAAATCGAAAGGCCCGGATCCTTGACCGGACTAGACGACTGGAGCGTTTTCTTTCTGGGTCGAGTGGGCCGGGAGAGATTTGAACTCTCGATCTCCGCCATGTCAAGGCGGCGTCCTAACCAACTAGACCACCGGCCCGTGGATTCTATGTTAGTCGTGTTGGTTTAAAAACCTTTATTTATTAAGAGTGGGCCGAGCAGGATTTGAACCTGCGATCCTTGCCGTGTGAAGGCAATGTCCTAACCATTAGACCACCGGCCCGTGGACTGATTACCCGAACAGTTAATCCAAGTCGTCCTTTATCTTTTCACGCCGGGAGCAGGAGTCTCGAGATACGGCTTGTTTCAACATATCCAAGCCGTCATGCGCTCTTCGAACCTGCAAGTCCATAAGGACACCGGTTTTCGAGACCGGCGCATTAGCCGTTCTGCCATCCCGGCAGGGTTTTCGATATATGTGATATCGATATTAATTATTACTTTAAATTTAAAATAAACTGGTCAAGGTGTATGTATGGTGAGTATTAAAGTGCGCTTCGCGGATGGGACGAGGATAGTGAAAACGAGTGGAAAAGTCACTGTTGAGAGTCTTCTGCAGAAGCTCTGCATAAACCCAGAGACCGTTGTGGTGCTGATGAATGGCGAAATTGTGCCGGATTTCGAGGCGGTTTCGGGCAAGGATAAGATTGAGGTAATTGACATAGTTTCTAGGGGATGATCATGACAAAAATAATAAAAAGAGGGATTCGCTGTAGTTGTGGCAGGAAGGTTGTGTTCTTTAGGAAGTACGAAGGGAGTTACCTCTGCAGGAGCTGTTTTCTGGAGTCGATTGAGAAGAAGTTCAAGCGCACGGTCAGGAAGTATAAAATGATCAAAAGCGGGGACAAGATCGCTGTCGCGCTTTCGGGTGGCAAGGACTCGTCAGCCGTCCTTTACTTAATGAACAAGATAATCAAACCCAGGAAGGACATCGAACTCATCGCGATAATAATCGACGAAGGATCAGGTAAAGCAAGGAAAGATAGCATTAAACTCGGAAAGAGGTTGTGTAAAAAGATCGGGGTTGAATACCATCTCTTCACCTTCAAGGACGAGCTTGGAATGGGAATGAAAAAAAAGGCCAGGGAGATCGAGAAGGAGGATTCCAAGATAAAGGAGCACTGCACATTCTGTGGTGTTGGAAGGCGATACATCCTCAACAAGAAGGCCAGGGAACTCGGCGCCACCAAACTCTGCATGGGTCACAACCTTGACGACGAGGCACAGGCTGTCCTTCTCAATTACATCAGGGGTGATCTTTACAGGGCAGCAAGAATGGGACCCGTAACAGACTGGTCCATGAGGAAGGAGAAGGGGAAGCGTTTCGTTCCAAGGATAAAACCTTTAAGGGAGATCCCGGAAAGGGAGACCGCTATCTTTTCGATATTGATGGGTTTCGATCTCTGCTGGGATAAATGTCCGTATGCAGGCGGGATAAGGTTTGATGCCAAGGATTTCGTGAATGACCTGGAGTACAAGTATCCTGGAATAAAGTTCACCATCCTCGAAACCTTCGATAAGCTCCTCCCGCACATACGCGATTTCTCTGATAAGAGAGAGGGTAGTATTGTGTTTTGTGGAGAATGCGGGGAACCGGGTTCGAATAAAGTGTGTAAAACCTGCGAGTTGTGGAGATAACCCAAACACATAATATCTAAATACCTAATAATCTACTTTTGTCGTAATCCAGAGATTGGTTTATAAATGGTTGCTGAATGAAAGATGAATACAATGGAAATAAAACCAGCGGCAAGGACAGAGAACATCCGCTACGCAATAAGGGACGTTGTTGTTGAAGCGGACAGGCTCAAGAAGCAGGGAGCCAATATCCTCCACCTCAACATAGGTAATCCAAACGCCTTTGACTTCACCACACCTGAGTGGATGTCCGAAGCCGTGTTCAAGGCAATAAAGGACAACAAGAACGGTTATGCTGATTCTCTTGGAATCCCAGAAGCAAGGCAGGCCATACTAGAGGAGGCTGGAAGGAAGGGGATAAAGAACGTCACGGATGAGGATGTTGTTGTAGGGACAGGTGTGAGCGAGGTGATAGAAATGTGCCTGTCAGCACTGGTGAATCCGGGCGAGAACTTCCTTATACCAAATCCCGGCTACCCGCTGTACAATGCACTGGTATCCAAGCTCGATACCACCCTTAACAAGTACACACTTGATGAGGGGAAGAACTGGGAACCTGACATGGATGAGTTAAGGAAGAAGATCAATGACAAGACCCGGGCCATAATCATAATCAATCCAAACAACCCGACCGGATCGCTCTACAGCAGGAAGGTCCTTGAGGAGATCATTGACGTGGCGAATGAGCACAACCTGGTGATATTTTCTGATGAGATATACGACAGGATTCTCTACGACGGTGAAACGCACACCTCAACCGCTTCTCTCGCGGATGACGTTCCTGTCCTAACCCTGAATGGTCTGGCCAAGAACTACCTGGTTCCTGGATGGAGGGTTGGATGGGCTGTATTCAGCGGGGATAGGAAGAAGCTGGAGAACTACAAGGAGGCTGTCTTCAAACTGGCCAGAGCACGGCTTTCCACAACCCACCCGTTCCAGTTCGCTATAAAACCAGCACTGAGCAGCCCGAAAACATATTTCGACGATCTTATTCAGAAGTTGACACCGAGAAGGGACCTCACCTACAAGAGACTCAACGAAATAGAGGGGATGAGCGTAACCAAGCCGAAAGGCGCCTTCTACGCATTCCCGAAGTTCGACTTTAAGGTAGAAGATGATATGAAACTTATAATGGACATACTCCACAAGAAGCACGTGCTGATGGTTCCTGGATCAGGCTTTGGCTGGGACAGACCAGATCACTTCAGAATCGTCTTCCTCCCACAGCCCGAAATCTTGACAGAGGCATACAACAAGCTGGAGGAATATATGAAGGAGAAAGTAAAAGGGAAGTGAATCAGCATTTATTTAATGCGGCTAAAATAAGAATATGAACATAATTGAAGAATCAAGAAAACTAATGCGTCAACAGACAGAAAGGAATAAATCTCCCGCTTGGTTGCTGACCGAGATCGCTATTAGAAAGGGAATGGAACTCTCAAAAAAACATAAAGCTGATGAGAGACTGGTTCTGACGTCTTTGTATCTTTCGCACACTGTTTTCAGTCCTGTCTGGAAGGGTAAGATACAGAAGAATCATACCAGACTGAGCTCTGATTTTGTTAATAAGTATTTGGAGAAATGGGAAGTGGAGCCAGAAGAGAAGGAAATAATATTGAACTCTATTGAGGCCCATCACAACAAGGTTCCAGCCGAATCACTTGTCGCTGAAGTTGTGAAGAATGCTGAATGCTTCAAGTTCGTAACCATTGAAGGTAGCTTGATTCTCTTACATGAACTCGGAAGGAGGGGGGTACCTTTTGATGAGGCAGTGGACATGGTAATCGAGAAAATGGAACAAAAAAAGAAATTATTGACATTGGAAGAATGTAAAAAAGAAGCTGAAGAGTATTGCAAAAAAATATTAGAAACCTTCAGCTCCATCAGACATAATCCCAGATAGGTTGTCAGAAATTACCTGGTTTCCTTTATCTGCCTCTTCTCCCCTATCATCCAGTATATGACTTCTGTTCCCTCTGCACCTGGTTTTATCTTGTCCGCGAACTCCTCTGGTATGATGCACTCAAAGGTTTCGTAGGTCACCAGGTCCATGAGCTGCACTATGTTCCCTGACACGGATATAACCTGTGCCTTCTTCTTCTCTATTATCGGAACCTCAACACTTGTGGATGCCGGCTTCATCAGGGTTCTCTTCCTGCCATCAAAAATCCCGATAGCATCCAGCCTGACCTTCGCGGCTCCATGTTTTCCGGGCTTTGATTTGGTCATGGAAAGAACTTTACATGCTTCGCCATTTATCATGATATAAGAACCAGGCTTGCAGTTCTTGATTTCAGTCATCTTTTCTGCCATAAACATAATATATCACTTATCTATAAAATAGTTTAGTGTGGTTTCGTGTGGTTCCATGATTGAGATAGACGGGTCATTTGGCTCTGGTGGAGGCCAGATCATAAGGACAGCTGTAGGCCTCTCGGCCCTGACAGGAAAGCCCTGCCGGATATCCAACATCCGCAAGAATCACCCCCAGCCCGGTTTAAAGGCACAGCACATGAAAGGCGTCGATGCTGTTGGGAAGCTGTGCGACGCGGATGTGAAGGGACTAGAGATCGGATCCGAGACCATAGAGTTCATTCCCAAGGAGATCAGACACAAGGACCTCTCGGTTGATGTGGGAACGGCTGGTTCTGTCACGCTGGTACTTCAGTCGCTGATGATTCCAATGGTCCATGCCAAGGAAGATGTAAAGGTTGAGATAAGGGGAGGCACACACGTTAAATGGAGTCCAACCACTGGTTACTTCCGTCACGTCTTCTGCGAATACCTAAAGATGATGGGCATCGAAATCGGATCAGAAACCCTTTCCTACGGTTTCTATCCAAAGGGTGGTGGTGGCATCCGGGTAATTGTTATGCCAGGAAGGATAAAATCGATCATATTAACCAAGAGGGATCATTTTTCGCATGTTGATGCATGGAGCAACGCAAGCCAGGCCCTTTCAAAGGGAAGGGTCGCAGAGAGGCAGCTGGAATCTGCAGGGAAAGTTATACCAATGATAAAGAAGAATCAGAAATACGTATTCTCCAGATCTATCGGATCTGGTATAACCATGGCTGCTGTATACGATAACTGCACGCTCGGGTCGAGCGCGCTCGGGGACCGGGGCAAATCATCAGAGAGTGTCGGGGAGGAGGCAGCTACGTTCCTCAAGAAGCAGATCGATTCCGGAGCCTGTCTGGACGAGCACATGGCTGATCAGATCCTGCCCTACATGGCCATGGCAGCGGAATCGGATAGCGGTGATTCCCAGGTAACCGTTGCGCGGGTAACTGATCACTGCAA
>DAOUYM010000021.1 GCA_030666115.1 Candidatus Aenigmatarchaeota archaeon | reverse complement strand
AGGTCTTTGGATACGTGGGTTAATTCTAAGAAAGGAGATTTAAAATGACTAAATATTTATGTCTCGCGTTTGTTTTGTTGTTGGCTGTAATTGGAACCCTTCTCATTAATACGTTTAAAACCCGAAAAAGATTCATTATCCGAAATTACGTTGTCATTGTATTATTTGTAATTGAGATTGCTTTATTCATATGGTTAACCATAAACGTTCTTGGTCCTAGTTCTCCTGTGGTTAAGGAAAAGCAATGGAAATTAATAGGTATTTTGGGTGTTTTTTTGGTACTCGCTATTGTTTTTGTTTCGGCCACGGCACATGAAGAGTTTAAGAAAATATTCCGCCCGGTGGGGAAGGGATTAAGAAGGGTTTTCAAGAAACCAAAAGAAACGAAAAACCAATGAGGAGGAGATAAAAATGAACATTTTTAGTTTGTTTTTGCTTTTTATCGCCCTTATCTTTTTCATTACGTCTCTGATTATAGAAAAGAGGAAAAGGGATGATATGTTAAAGAAATGCGCGGTTATAATCCGATGGATATTCGCAATTATTATTGGTATTGCTTTGATTACTTTGAAAGAAGGTCTGCTTGTGTTTATGGGGTGCATACTCATTCTGTTAGTACTGTTTGACTGGTTGTCCTGGAGAAAGTCATCTCCGCGTAAAAACAATGACGGGGCATGATGCCTGTCCTTTTTATGAAAACAGGGGGTGAAACGAATTAAAATATTGGCTGTCAGTCTAAAGAATTTGGGGAAAATCAACTGGGGAAAGATCACACTTGATCTCACACTCCCCCTAATATGAACCTTTCTGAAAACGCTATAAATTGAAGCGTCTCTGGGATCCTAAACACTCGGGATCCCGTTTTGTTCTGTCAAATTAAAGGGATATGGAATAAAAAAATGTGTCAGACTCAGACTGGCACCTTCATGATTTCCCGCAGGAGGGTGGTGGCGAAGCCGCCCTTGGGCAGGGTGAATGTGATTGTGAGGGATGCTGGATAATCCGGATCCTTGCCTATGTTGATGTCCTTGGGGAATATCCTGCCTGGCCGCCTGGTCCCGTCTGCTCCTGCCTTATTGAGCTGGTCCATGGTCATCCCGGCATCCTTCAGGACCTCTGCCTCCAGGTCTGCCGCCTCCCCGGTCACCGGCTTCATGCCTGATCCATATATCGGGGCAGTGAAGCTTATCTCCCCTGCATCGTAACGGGGCTGCTCTGCAGCCGTATCCTGAACCTCGAAAAGACCGCCTGTATCATGCTTCTTTGCTATGTCACCCCTGATGATCTTTACGAAGAGTCCCTTCTCAATCCTCTTGGCCAGGTAACGATTACATAGGTAACTCTGGTAACTGGATACCAGCAATCTCCTGAGCCACTTGTCATCAAGCCTGTACTTGTCCAGTATGATGTCCAGGCCCTTGGACACGTTCTCCCCACGGAATCCGAATCTCTGGGGTCCGTAGAAATTTGGGAGTCCGATCACCTTGATCTTCTCTGATATCGCCCTTGCCCTCTCCAGCGCCACTATCGGCTCCAGTTCAAGGCCAGTAATCCTTATCATGAACCGGTTCCCTATCAGGTGGCCTACTCTGAGCTTGTTGTTATGCATCCTCACCCAGTTCACAGTAACAGGAAGTGCCTGGGCAATCTTCTCCATGGTCTCCTCCAGGAAGTCATCCATCATGTCCTCTTCTGTCTTACCCACCTCAACACTGAAGGTCTGCGTCACCTTGGCGTTCTTGTCCTTCATGCCAGCGCAGCCGACCTTATCCGGCTTCACATTGAAGACTTCGGCAAGCTGCTTCTGAACGTCCCTGGTGGTTATTCCCTCCCTGGTCACGTTGACGTAGAGATGGTTACCGCTACCGGTGGGCTCGTACAAAGAAATCTCCTCGACCTGGAAGTACTCGTTCTTCTCCTTTATCTTCCCCCCTGTTCCCTTGAGGTCAGGGGTTATGTGGGGGAGATCAGTGATGTAGTCTCTTTCCCTCGTACCTGTTTCTGTCTTTATGTCTGTTGCGTCTGTCATGTCTGTCATATCAGTCACTCTATTCTTAGAAGTATTCGTTCCGGAATTATAAATTCTTTCAATCCAACGTTTCGATTAACAAAAAATGGATTGTGATTATGAGGGCGTCCAAGTAATACTGTAAATATTACATATATTTATATATACATATATACATACTATACATATTATACATATTATGCGTAAAATTGGCGTATTGTATGGTATTAACGATAACTTTAAATATAAGTAAACTATAGATTAATGGTGATATTATGGAAACGGATAAGAATGCTAAAGCGCCTTATATAACAAAGGGCTGGATGCATGCGTTTTTGGATAAAATAAAGAAGATAAGAATGGAGAAGATAGATGCGAATATTATCAAAAGTTATGATATTGCACCCGGAGCAAACGCCTCGAAAGTTGTTACTGCCTTGAAATTTTTTAATATAATTGATGATGATGGTAATGTTATCGGAGATAATTTTGATAAACTCCGTTTAGAGGGAGATAAATATAAAGAAGCGGTTAAAGAGATGGTAACTAGAGCATATTCGAATCTGATTCAAGAAATTGATATTGAAAAAGCAAGTGTTCCCGACTTGGTGAATTATTTTAGGTTCAAATACAAATATACAGATTTTCCTGCTAAACAAGCTTCAAAATTATTTACATATCTATGCAAAGAAGCGGGAATTAAATTATCACCAGAGCTTGAAGAACTTAATAAAGTAGAACATTACAAGAAGGTAAATAAATCCCCTAAATTAGTAGATAGAAAAACATATACATCAAAAAAAGCTAAAGATTCAAAAAAAGCAATCATAACAGGAACTTATCCTACTATATCAATTTCGGGTAGTGGCATCAATCTAGATTTTGAAATAAAGAATGATGCTGACATTGAGAACTTTAAAACGATACTCGATAACTTAAAAACAAAACTGATACCAGAAAAACAAGACTCATAGTCACATGTGTGATGAAAGTCCAGAGGCCATAAGCCAGCATTCCAGCCGGGCATGACCTCTGGCAGCATATTATATTTATCATATTTACTTAAAAAGGCGCCCGAATAATCTTCAACCAATTATTCGAAACAATTTCTGCTAACAAAGAATCAAAGAACTCAAATAGCCCAGAATCCAGAGAAATTATCTCTTCCCGGATCTGGTGTGCTTCGTGGGTCTGCTAGCGGGTCTGCTAGCATGTCTGGTAGCAGGTCTGCTTGTCTTCCCTTTACCTGGTGATGGCACGGTCCTGGTTTCCACGCTCCTGACAAGGACTGGTTTGAGTGGAGCACCAGGCGTAACCCTGCCCTTCATATGCTTCTCCAGGCTCTCCACTATCTTACGCGGACTCTCGCCCTTCCTGACCATACCAAGGACCATGTCCGGGTTCCTGTAGTACTCAGAAACTATCCTTCCGAACTCGTTTATGTCCTTGACCTGGTTCTTGACCATCCAGGCCAGTATGTCAGTCTTCTCCTTGAGGTCCTTCTCTATATCCCTCTCAGTCATCCCTGTGTACAGCTTTATCTCGTTAATCACCCTGTACGACTTGGAAATGGACGCCATCTTGTCCTCGGATGCAATCCACTGATAGACGGTGTTAAGGTCTATCCTGGTCTCCTTGAGCCCTGATGACGGGATCAGTTCAGCTATCTGCAGTACCCTTCTTATGTTCCTCCTCCTGTCCCTGTGCATCACAGCTATAATCTGCAGTCCGCTCAGCAAGGCAGCAGGCACGTCTATGGGAGGGTTGACCAGTCTTCTGAATGCCTCCTCTGCCGTGTTGGCGTGGAGGGTGGAATAGACAGAGTGACCAGTGTTTATGGCCTCGAAAAGCACCTGTGCCTCTTCCTTCCTTCTCATCTCTCCCACTATCATCCTGTCAGGCCTCATCCTAAGGGAGTTTATCATGATCTGGAGCATGGTCACCTCACCCCTGCCCTCTGGATTCGGAGGCCTTGTGGTGAGCGGGACCCAGTGAAGGAAGTACGGGAGCTGGATTTCCCTGGTATCCTCTATGGAAAGAATCCTGTGATTTGGCGGGATGAAACATGTCAGTGCGTTAAGGAAGGATGTTTTACCAGAAGCAGTACCACCAGCTATCACAATATTGAGCTCGTACTGTATGGACAGCCAGAGGAAAGCAGCGACTTCTGATGTCAGGGTTCCCATCTCTATGAAGTCTGTCATGGTCCAGGGGCGCCTGGCGAATTTCCTTATAGTCAGTGTGTTGCCCTGGGAACTTATCGGGAACAGGGTAGCGTTAGTCCTGTCACCGCTGGTCAGGTAAGCATCCATGAGCGGGTTAAGGTTGGTTATCTGCTCACCAACCCTCCTTCCGATAGAGGCAGCGTAGTTGTATATCTGGTCCTCTGACGAGATGGTGAGATTGGTCTTCAGCCATCCCAGCTTTATGTGATAGACCCATATCGGTCCCTTGGCAGAGTTTATCACAACCTCCTCCAGGTTTCTGTCCTGAAGCAGGATCTCTATGGGACCCAGTCCAAGCGACTGGTGGAGCAGTATCCCGAGCAGTGCTTTCTGCTTGTCGTCAGGCAGGTTGGGCAGCTTCTTCTTTATCAGTTCTGCTGTTCTCTCAGAGAACTTCTTCTTTATCTTATCTGCCTCCTCTGGATTGAGTATCTCTGCCGGACGTATCTCCAGCTCCTCAACCATCTTCTCCCTTACAGAATCAAGGACAGCCTCTGTCGCAGGCTCTATTATCGGGAATATCAGTTCGTATACTGGAACGTACTCCTTGTCAGTATCTGCGTATATGGTTATGTCAGCAGGAACATTGTTCACAACAAGCTTGTACTTCTCTATCGTCCTCTTCATTCAAAATCACCAATTCGCGATCAACCTGGCCCGGGGTGCAATATAGATTTGTTCCGGTGCTTTAAATTTAACCCGCTTAAATTGACCCGCTTTACTCCATCTCCTTCAGTCTCTTCTTGTACCGCTCCACTATGTCAGCGAAGTTTCCCCTGTGTTCGTGTTTTTCCTTCTTTTTCTTCTCCTCTTCCTTCCTCTCGTGCTCTTCCTTCTTGCGCTTCTCTTCCTTCTTCTTGTCCTCTTTGTGTTTATTGTGTTCGTCTTCCCTGTGCCTGTCCTTCTCTTCCTTGTGCTTATGTTCCATGTGAAATTTGGGTTTCCTGGATCTCACAACAAGGACTATTATCAGTATTATTACTATGATCAGGATCAGCAGGAATGCCAGATATAATGGCTGCAATATCAGGTCAGAGAACCGGCCTGACATCAGGAGGGCCGGCAGGTTCCTCAGATAATTGATGAACCCGCTGGAATGGAACCGGACAGTAGGCATGAAATTCATTGCCAGGTACCTGTTCACAAAGAATATGTATATCAGCAGCTCTCCCAGAACAATGATCTCGAAATAGATGAACAGGACCTTCTTGGTGAATCTCTTCCTGAGGGGGACTTTTGGTTTGTGGACCTTTTCTTTCTTCTCCTCTCCCCTTTCCCCCTTCTTCCCCTTCACGTGTTTGGGTTTCAGCACACCAAGGATGGGTTTGCCCCTCATGGGATAGTGCATCTCTATCATCTTGTGGTCTTCCAGGATGTCGCCCCATTCCGCAACCACTTCCTCTTTCACGCCAAGCTGCTTGGCTGCTTCTGGTAGCTTGATCTTCTTTTTTTCATTAACCAGCCTGTATAATCTGTCAGCACCTGTCTCTATCTTGGGTGCCTTTCCAATCAGGGTGTACATTGGTTTCTTGCTGTCCAGCTGGCTTACCAGTGTGGCCTCAATTTTCTTTTCATCCTTATCCTTGCTTTCGTCTGCCATCACTCCACCGCTCCATGCGAATGATTAATATTTGGTATCCGGATATTAAATATAGGGCCAGCACTGATATGGTTGGTGTGGCTGGTGTGGTTGGTGTGGTTGGTGTGGCTGGTGTGGTTGGTGTGGCTGGTGTGGTTGGTGTGGTTGGTGTGGTTAGTATGGTTAGTATGGTATAAGCCCGTATTCGGGCTCGAAGTCGCACACACCGTAACACCTGGACCAGTGCTCGATTATGGTCTCGCACTCTTCAATGGTGGTCTGGTTGTAGAAAACCCTTCCGCCATCGTCATACACCTCGCAGTAGTAGGCAGTATCGTTTATGGTTCCCCAGGAACCAGTCTCTATCACATCATACCTGTATACAGTCTCTTCGGGTATGGCCATTGAGGTTATGGTCTTTGACACGCATTCATCAGTGGTCCAGCACTCCCTGCACTTCTCATAGCCCTCGTCACACACGGGTGTTGATCCACCGCAGCCGGTGTTGTAGTAGCTCTTGCTGCCGTTAGGGATGATCTCCCTGTAGAAGTACACACAATCAACTGCGTCACACCACCACTCAGTGCATGGATTCTGCTCGTCGCCGACAATCCCGCCTGAACCACCATCCAAGATGATAGAATGTATCATGCCGCCTTCTGTGAAATTGGCTGTCCAGCAGTCCTCTATCACAGTGCAGCCGGATTCGTCACAAACGGTGCAGTTGTCCTGGTGTGAGGCGCTTATGTCGTCGTCAGCCACTCCTGGATACCTATCCTTAACTATGTCCTTTACCTGCGGTTCTGTCAAGGGCTCGCCCTGGTAACCGTACTGCAGGTAAATCCCTGCTGCAGCGATTATAATTATGATGAGAATTCCCAGGGTCAGCTTCGTGCCCATCCCTTTCATTGCCTTCATTGCCTTCATTGCCTTCATTGCTTTATTATTATACGGGATGGAATAAATGTTTAAAACTAACTGCTAATTGATAACCATGGGAAATGGAAAAACCGCTATTGATGCAGCAACAAAATATAAAATAAGTGTTCTGGATATAAACCTACTAGAAGAACATGTAGGAAAAGATATTCATTTTCTTTACCGTGATAGTATTACCAGAAGTGAGGTCGTTGAAGGTAAGATGGAAGGGGTTAGGAAATCCAAGCTTCCGTTTTGGAAATATCCTGTCATAAGAGTTAAGTCGTTGCATGGGATTATGGATTATTATACTGGCAACATAATCGACAAAAAAATGAGAATTCTTAAGTACCATTTATAGGCCGGAATAACTGTTTACATCAGATCAGTAAGGTTGTAGCGGGCCGCGTATGTGGAATTAATCCTGAACCAGTCAGGGAGGCCGCGGACCGAGGATCCTGTATGGCTGGTTCCCCGGAAGTAGAGATAGGCGAGGGAGATCTGGTTGGTCTTGATCGAGACTCCCCATTCCTGGAGCTCCGGTACATTGATGAAGGTCTCCATTCCGTTGATGGTTTCATAGGGATTGCCCTCCAGCCTCTGGAGGAGGTCGGGACCCGACGTGTTGGTGAAGCGGGAATAGTAGCCGTTCTCCAGGGCATCGTTTATCGGGAGGGACCACACACCATCCGTGTCCTGGTCGAGGTAGAGCTCGATCCAGCCGTCGCCACCCGACTGGTTGAGAAGGGTCTGGATCAGATTGACCGCGCTGGTTGCACCGACCACGTAGCAGGAAACCGATGGGATATCAGCAGCTTCGGCAACCACGCCAGCGAACCCCGCAATCCCTGAGCCGTTGTCAGTTACCAGGATCTTGTTGCCCGGAGCCGGGTCAGAAGGATTATAAGTCACGTTGCCTGTGCAGTTACCTGATGCTGAGGAACCGACAACAATTTTTATCGCGTGGTATGGATAGGGATAGAACACGATGCTCCTGGATCCCAGACCGTAAGTGTTGTAGGGGAAGGTGGGATCCTCTATATTCTCTATCGGTATCAGTACCTGCCTGTCACCACCCTTGCTTATCTTTGCTGTCTTGAGCTTGTCTGTTATGTTGAATTGCAGCCTTACTGTAGCTAGCAGGTTGAACCCATCGTGGTTCTGGATGGAGAAGTTGGAATATTCCAGCAGGACACTGAAACCAGGGGTTATGGAGTATATCTTGCTCCTCCAGTCGTCCAGTGTGTTCTGGTACATGACATAAGTCTGGTTGCCGAATATCGTCCCGTTTATTATCAGTTCACCAAGCCGGAATTCTGCATCATCCAGTGGTTCCCCTTCCCTTATCATATAGTCAGTTGCCCCCAAACAGGCCCTTATTCCGGCTATCTCAACAGCCCTCACAAAATCCTCCTCTATGCTCCTTCCCGTTTCCTTGATCTGGTCTGCAACTATCCTCTCAGAGGTCCCGAATTTCATGGTCTGTACAGAGGTCATGTAGAATGTCAGGAAGAGCAGTATGGGAATAGCCATCAGTAACACTATCATGGAGTACACCTGTGCCTTCTTCCTTCGCTTGCAATTCACATCCATACCCTAACCTCCACCCTGGCAGGACCCCACAACGAGGGTATCCCTGCAACAGATGATATCTCTGTCCGTATGCTGGTGGCCTCTGCGTACTTGCCAAGGGTCTGGTTGAGCCTGTAGGCCGCATCGTCAATGGCTCCCTGCTCTGTCTCATTGACATCACCATATCCTACCATGGATGGCACCCAGATGTGGTGTTCAAGAGAAGATTCAGGGAGTATGTAGCAGTCTGAACACGTGTAGTCCTCTATCATTATGTAATTCGGTGTCGAAACATTGAAGTATGAAGGATCTATGTATATGCTTGAGGGGACTGCCCTGGCTGACGGTGACTCGAAGACCAGTTGGGATGACTCCCCCTCTGGCCACACATCCACTGACACGTAACCACTGAAGAGCTGTGCCAGGTGCAGGAAGACTGTTTCAAGGGTATTATCCTCGAAGTCCGCTGTGTAAGTTTTGGGATTCTCAACCGCACCGCCAAGGTTCTCTGAGATACCCACATCGACGTAGCCGTAGTAGAGCTTGCCCTCGGGTATCTCGTACTCAAACTCAAGGTAGGTGGAATTCCCTGGGTCCGTAAGCGGCTCAGAGTAGATGATGGTGTCACCATCTCCGAAGAAGTCATCTATCGGAATACCAAACAGGCTGTAAACCCTGTAGTTGAGCTGGACCAGCACGAAGTTAGTTCCCTTTGTAGCGAGGGATGTGAAGTTGTAGGTTCTGTCAACAGATCCGTTGGCTGGTGGATCAAAGGTCTCGTAGAGGGTGTTGTTGAAGTATACCCTGACGTCTGTCTTGAAGGGATCGTCCTCTATATCCTCTGCCCTTAAGTGGAAGGTGACATCCTTGACCGTGGCGTTGTGTGGGACGTAGAAAGGCATCAGTGCCCAGGCCCCTGATCCCCTGCCTCCTATCTCACCTCCCTCAACATGATCGAAGTAGTACCTCTCCTTGTGTGTCTGACTGGCCTCTTTTATCTCGGATGTCTGATAGGTAACCTCGAGTCTCATCCCGGGATGTATATGGGCATTGTATACGTTGTTCTTGAAACGGAGGTATATCTCGTTGTCACCTGACAGTATATAGCTGGTTACATCCACCACACCGAACGCTCCTGTTCCTGATCCCCTCTCCTCGCTATGTATCCAGGTTATGCTGTTCTTGACGTTGTTTCCGTTCACCACTATCTGCTCGAACTCATCAGCTGCCCTTCCGTAATGTACTGATATGTAGAGGATCGCATTTATTATGTTAGTGACGTTAAGATTGAATTTCTTCCATACATCGAATTTCCCCCCCCGGTTACCTGCTCCCTCCACAGGGAACGGGAACACCTTTGTGGTGTTCTTTTTTATGCTGGTTGCCCAGGCCCTGGCAACCCATCCCGAGACAGGCTTCCCGAGCCCATAACCAGAAACAATGGTAGAGAGTCTGGAGAGGAACGTCGCGTTGGTGCCGTCCTTCCTGTATATACTGGTCCCGTCTATAAGGATCTCGTAGTTCAGCCTTTCAGGAAGTGTCTGGTTGAAGGCCTCTTCAGTGAGGTTCCTGGCGTAATCGTGGTATGTCTGGTTGTCAGTCGCCCAGAACGCACCCATCATGTCCAGCAGGGTCTTGTTGAGATCATCATCACCTATAAGGCTCTTGTTGATGAGTTCCTGGACCGTATCCAGGTGCTGCAGGTCGCTCATCTTCACCTTCTCCATGACCGTGAGGAAATCCTTGCCTGCCAGGTACATCCTCTGGTACTTCAGTTCGGGATAGTAATAGGTGAAGCTGACAGCAGCCAGGAATGTGACCAGGAGCAGAAGTATGGATATCGCAATCATGGCATCAAGTGATAGAAGGAACCCTTTCCTCTTTAGTCTCTTCTTTAATTCACTTGACTCGCTTAATTGGCTTAATCTGCTAATTAGGCTCATTGTATTATTATTTGCTTGGATCGTTAATATTGTTTCAAATTATCCAATTATCCAACATACCTCATCTTGTCGCTTTCGTCTTTTTTGTCGGATTTCATTGAACCAGGACCAGTTGCAGGCTGCTTTATCCCGCCAAAGGTTGACTCGTACCTCTGGATGCTCCTCACTATCACGTCAGCGAACTGCTTCATGTGCTGCGGTGAGACCACCATCCTGTGGCATATCCTGACGTTCGGTTTGGTCTTTCCGGGAGACATGTGACCAACCTCGACTATGAACTCGTATGGGTTGTGCCGTATGTTCATCCAGTTCGCGTACTCCGGCCTTGACCTGTCCTGCGGAACATCGAAGTTGAACCTCTTCTCCAGCGAAACCTTGCCGGACTCCTGAATCCTTCCTGTACCTGAATCCTGTATTGGTTTTTGTTTCGTTGAATCTGGTTTTGATTTCCTCTTAACTATCTTCCTCTTGCTTCCTAACATCAAATCAGCTCCTTGTTACTTTTTTCCTTTTTTTCCTTGCTACCTTGTTATTTGTCTTGTTAATATCATTATCAGTTATCGGTATATTTATAAATTAAACAACCCAAAAGGTTATCATGAACCTTAAGAGTTTTTTAAAGAACACGTTCAGGACAGACATGTTCGCCAGGCTCAAGTCAGACCAGATACTGGAAGAAAGGATAAAGACAGAG
>DAOUYM010000053.1 GCA_030666115.1 Candidatus Aenigmatarchaeota archaeon | reverse complement strand
GCAGGAAGCCTTGTCCAGAGCGTCAACAAAGTTCCACTCAAGCTTGAAGATGAAGTAGAAGAACTTCTTGTCCCATATCTCCAGCAGGACCGGCCTTCCCCAGGACTTCACCAGCTTCTTCACGTAGGCCTTGTTCTTGTCATAGAAGTCCTTGACAACCCTTATGGAGAACTCTATGTCCTTCTTCGTACTCAGTCCCAGTCCCTTCAGCACATCGTTCGCTATTCCAAACCTCACCATCATCTCCTTCTTGGCCTCTTCCTGATCCCTGCACATGGCATGACAATCAGGCATGGTGAAGCTCCTCAACCTCCGGAGGCCCGCCAGCTCTCCATGCTGTTCAACCCTGAAGGAGTAACGGGTCATTTCATACATCCTCATGGGCAGGTTCCGGTAGGATATGCTGCTGTCCTTGGCCATAAGGAATTGCCCGAAACAGGCCGAGAATCGAAGGAATACCTTCTTTTCCGGAGTCTCGATGGTGTACTGCCTTGCCGGGAACCTGTTGAGGTAGTTCTTGAGCACGGGGTGCTCGTAATCATACATTATCGGGGTCTCCACTTCCATTGCACCGTAATCTGACATCTTGTTACTGACCCACTCCTCTATCAGGGACTTGATCATCTTACCCTTTGGGAAGAACCTGAAATTTCCCGGATCACTGCCTGGCTCGTAATCAACCAGTTCCAGCTTGCGCATGAACTTTATGTGCGGCGGCTCTTCCTTTACCAGTCTTGATTTGGCCATCTCGTACCTGACCATCTTATCAAGTTTATCATGCTCTGAGAAATTGAAACCAATGGGTTTCCCGCTCTTCATCTCTATGGAATGCTCCCTTCCTGACGGATCCAATATGATCCATTTGGACTTTAGGGTTCTCTCTTTCTTCACTGCCTCCGATATCTCATCCCCCTCATTCTTACCCTTCGCATACTTTGCATCACCCTCAGGCACAATCTCCCTGGAGAGCTCTGACATCGGGTGGCCCTTGACTGAGATCTTGAACCTCTTGTAGTAGCCGAATGGTGCCCTGTAAACCTTGAGCTTCATTTCCTTGAGGTCCTTCTCAATTCCCCTCAGAACCCTGAGGGCACTCGCTGGGGATGATGGGTTAGTGGATAGATGGACGTAGGGGTAGATCACGATGTTCTTCGCCTTGACCTCCCTGGCAACCTTTGCTATCTCCTTGGATGTCTTTGCTGTTATGGAACGCTCCTTGCCTTCGTCGGTCTTTTCGACAGCAGAGAAAACCACCAGGACCTCGTCCACGCTGCTCACTTTCTTCTCTATCTCTTCTGCTCCCTTTATGGCCTTCTTCTTTGGTTCCCATTCAATGAAATCCGAATGTAGTAAAAGAATCTTCATAGACTTCGCCCTGTTTATTTATTTTGGGATTGCTTTCTTAAATTGGTAATCACAGATTATATATTAATGACCTCAAAGAATTCAGACATGAGGAAAATAACCACTCCTATAGCAGCTATCATAGTCATAATTATTGCAGTTATTATAGTCAATTATCCGGGTTTAATGGATAATACCGTAACAGGCGACGAACCAAACAATCCAACCGTCTGCTTCAATGATGATAACGATTGCTTTCAGATCGAGATCGCCATCACACCCGAACAGATGTCCCAGGGATTGATGCACAGGGAAAGCATGGATCCGGATAAGGGAATGCTCTTCATCTTCCAAGAGGAGGGAATCTATCCATTCTGGATGAGGAATACCCTGATCCCGCTCGACATCATATGGATCAATGAGAACATGACAGTAGTCCACATAGAAGAGAATGCCCAACCGTGTGGCCCTCTTTCCTGTCCATACATAACCCCTGACCACGAGGCCAGGTATGTCCTGGAGATCAATGGGGGTCTGGCAGAACAAATTGTACTAAGAATTGGGGACAATGCAGCAATAAATTATTTATAAAAACACTAGACAATAAAATATCCAGATAGCCCCGTTGTCTAGTGGCCAATACCCTTCGAGGTCCATTCTCGAATGGTGGCTAAGGATACCAGGCTCTGGACCTGGAGACGCCGGTTCGAATCCGGCCGGGGCTACTGATGCTTCTTCATGTCCTCTTGGTACTGGTTTTATGTTTATTTGTAACCCGTTAAGTTGACAATGTAAAGACCCGCATCTTGTTGAAACTATGATACGGATCATTTTCGTCTTGCCGGTAGGCGATGAAGGCCACAGTCCCGTTCCCTATACCATTTAGAACAGGGTAGACCAAAACTTCCCAATTCCCGTTAATCCAATTATTTAAATTGGATAATATCAGAAACGTGTAAGAGAATACTATCAACATCCAGATTTTCCGCCTTTTGTTTATTTGGATTTTTGTTCACTGGGAGAATAGTAAATTCCCACGCGAAACAAAGGTCTGTCTTCAATCAGCTCGTAGTCTGCCCCGGCAAACACTACGAACCGGTCATTTATGGGAAATTCAAACGATGCCCCAGGCAATGAGAATTTTTTGCCATCGAAGGTTGATGATACATAGCTTAACTTTAACCACCCCATGTCCAGAAAAACCCCGACAGCATCGAAGAAGTTATTGATATTGAAGCTTGGTTTCTCTATTTCTCCCATTGCCCACGTTTGCCAATAAAGAAACGATATAGGTTTCACCGGCTTAAATAAAACATAGGGGCCAAAATTCGGCAGGCCTTTGAAAATCCCCATAGACATACCCACTGTCAAACAGGGAACAACATCGATTGTTCGAAGAGCGTAAATCCTCTGATAGCTGCCCCTAATAAAGAACATGTTTGTCTTTTTTTCAAACTTGAGCTCAATGTCCAATCCCGAGGTGAAAGCACCTTCTCCTACTTCAAGAGTAACCAAAGAAAGCTTGAATTTTTCCTTGGCAGAAACAAAAGAAAAACATATAAAAAAACAGATAATAAACATCCCCAATTTTTTCATTTTTCCTCCTTTATAGAATTAGTTCTATGAAAAACACCATTGGATTTGCGACTTTCATGTCTTACGTTGCCGCATGGTGTTGTTTCCTTGTTTACATAGCCAATTCCATTGCCAAAGCAAATCAGTAATGGTCAGCGAAAGCTGAATGGCTTAATGTCATATTTGGAAAGCATGATTGAGTAGTTGTTAATGAAAAACAATTTAAGCCTTTAGAACACACTATAGAACAGAAACCCCCTAACATGCACTCAGCGCATAGAATCCGGCCGGGGCTATTCTTTGTTTTAATATAATTTAGAGAAATCGTAATATACATTATCCCTATGTCCTATAAACAATATTGTTACTTTCTTCTCAATAGCTTTGATCTCGTAGATTACTCTGTAATCACCTACCCGCAGAGTCCAGAATTGAGTATATCTCAAGTGTTTGCCTCTTTCTTCGGGAAATTCCTTGAGTTCATTCATTTTCTTCTTTATTTGTCTGCATGTTTCCTTGTCCATTTTCTTAAGTGATTTAACGGCCATCGGGTGCAATAATACATCAAACATCCATATCATCCAGGGGGATTAGAATTTTTGGATTATCTTCTGCTTCTTTGCTTCTTTTCATGAGCATCTTGAAGAACTCCATTATCTTTATTTTCTCCTCGTACATGGCTATAATGGTCTTGACAGCATCACTTCTGCTCCTGAATTTGCCTTCATCTACCCATTCATCTATCTCTTTGACAGTCTGCTCTGGTATTCTTAACTGAACCTGTACCATATTACCACCTATGTAAACATATCTGTTTACATACTTAAATAATTAACTGTTAGTAGGAATTATTGGTTCTCTCAGAACAAAGAATACGGCCGGGGCTACTGATTATTCTTTCTTGAGTACCATTTCGATTCCTGCGGGAACGTAGGGGATTTTGCGGGACATGGGGGTGGGACAGAAGTACCTTGTCTTGACAATCTCCATTTTATGCTTGTTTGTTATATCGATGATTTCGGATTTGGATAAGACAGAGATGTGTGTTTTGTCTTTGTCCAGGAAACCGAACAGTTTCCTCATGCGATTGCTAACAGGTACAGATATTATCAGGTATCCGCCCCCTCTCAGTTTTCTGATCAGGTTAGTAAAACTCTTCTCAAAGGAACGTGTGTGTTCCAGGACACCCAGGGCAGTGATGCAATCAAACATACCATCAGGATATGGCAGAGATTCCTCTATGTTCACAATCCTGAGGTCTGTGCTTGGGGTCTTCTGTCTGGCTTTTGAAATAGCAAACTCGGAGATGTCGCATCCGTATACTTCATCAAAGAATGGAGAAACCTCTTTGAGGAGAAAACCAAATGCACAACCGACATCCAGGAACCGGCCATTAAGCTTGTTGTCTCTTATGAAAGAGATCACGTTCTTGAACTCTTTTTGGGGATTTAACTCATCGTAGTTGGAGTAATTCGATTCTTTCTTTCCATAGAAATAATTTTCACCAAACATTTCTGTCATAGAAACTGATTGTTGTTGATCGTTTATTAAAGTATCTGGAAAAATAAAAAACGTGAAGGAAAGAAATCAAGCCTTCACAACAGTTGTTCTTGCTGCCAGGTCACCTATCCTCTGCTTCTTGCCTGAAGCAAACGCCACAATGAATCCCAGTATGTAGACGAAAGGTAGCCAGTCTATTATCCTGAGTATGCTCCTTATGAACGCCTTGTTGTAATTCATCTCCCCACTCTGGCTGATTACCTTTATTCCCATTGCTCTCTTTCCAATGGTCTCACCTGATTTGCCTTCAAGGTACGTGAAATACAGTATCCAAATTAAGAAGTTCACTGTTGAGTAAATAGCTATGGATGCCCAGAAGGCAGCAGTGGGTACTCCGAAAGAGAAGACAGCTGCTTGTGCACCAATAGGGAGCGCTACTATCATGGCTATTATGAATAGGATTATATGATCAATTATTATGGCAACCAGTCTTTGACCGAAAGTAGCATCGTTAGCCAAAATATCCACCTCCATTATTTAATGTGTTGCGTGATTTGTGATTGTTTCTTGGATTCATGCTTAATAAATGGGTTCTGGGTGAGAACTAGGATTTCTTGATCTCCCTGGCCAGGGCCCTGGAAAGCTCATTCGCGACTTCGCTGCCCGGTACCTTCCCCCTGACCTCTTTCATGACAAGGCCCATCAGGATTTTCTCCGGGTTGTGCTTCTTCAGCACGTCCTTGTTCTGGCTTATCACCTTCTTTATGACGTTGTGGAGGCTTTCGTCAGAGACGGTCTCTGTCTTGATCAGTTTCCCTGGATCCTCTTCTGGGTTAAATGCCATCTCCTTTAACAGGTCCAGTACAGACTCCTTGGTCATCTTCCTTTCCTTCAGGATCCTCATCACATCCCTGAG
>DAOUYM010000070.1 GCA_030666115.1 Candidatus Aenigmatarchaeota archaeon | reverse complement strand
AGGACTGGACAGGAGCCTGCAGGGAAGACGGAGATGATGGCGTGTGCTGCAAGATTTCTGTCAACGAGTGTGAGGGTGCAGTGAACGGCACGGATTGTGACGATGGTATATGCTGCGATGAAGCCTGTACGACAGGTGATTGCTGCGAGGACATAGACTGCCTGCCAGGATACACATGCTACTACAACTACTGCTCAGAAGCCGAGGCCCCGGAACTTGACTTCACCCTGATACTGATAATCGTGGTGGTTATTATTGCCGGCGTGGGTGTGTGGTACTACCTCACCAAGGTCAGGAAGGGTGGCGGCAAGGAAGACGAGGAGTTCGAGGGCGCTTCTGAAGAGTTCGACGAGGAATTCTACTAATCTCTACTAAGAACATTATAGTTCACTTACTATACCAATCTAAATACCGAAAAGCTTTTAAACTATGGTTCATAAATGATACATATGGTTCAAAATAAGACCAATATGTATTTGGAAATAGTTCTCGTGCTTATAAGGGGGGAAACCCATCTAAGGGAGATGGCAAGGGGACTAAACGAATCCCATTCAACAGTCATGAGAAGGGTAAATGGGCTCTTAAAGGAAAACGTGGTTGATTATAGAATGGAGGGCAAGAACAAGATTTTTTTTATCAAGAACAACCTGCAGGCAAGAAACTATGTTTATTCCGCAGAGAGGAACAAGCTGGTCAAATTGCTTAAAAAATATCCACATTTGAGCGTAATTTTCAGCGACGTGTTGAAGAATGTCCATGGGAAAATTATAGTTCTTTTCGGAAGTTATGCGAAATTCTCAGCGAAGCCAGACAGTGATATTGATATTTATATCGACACTGCAGACAGGAAAATCAAGCATAGAGTGGAAGAAATGAATTCAAAAATCAGAGCAAAGGTTGGAAAGCTTGATACAAATTCGTTATTGATAAGAGAAATAATTAAGAATCATGTTGTTCTGAGCGGTATAGAGGAATTCTATGAAAAGATCAAATTTTTTGAATAAGCTCAGAAGAGAAGGAAAATTGGAACTGGTGGAACCCTCTGAGGAGATAAAAGAATCGTATATAAGGAAAGCTGACAACTGCCTAAGATCAGCAAAGATCCTCCTTAATAACGACCTTTATGAGAACTCTGTTACAGAAGCTTATTATGCAATGTACAACTGTCTGCTGGCTTTATTATATAAAGTGGGGATAAAATCAGAGAACCATTCTGCATCCATAATACTACTAAAAAGACTTTTCAGAGAAAATGATCTATTCGGGTTAATTTCATCTGCAAAGAAGGAAAGAATAGACAAGCAGTATTATGTTGAATCTGAACAGAAACATAAAGTGACGATAGACTCTTGCAGCAACATGGTTTCGAAAACAGAGGATTTTATGGTAAGAACAAAGCTTTTGGTTAACAAAATAAACAACGATTATGTGAATAGGATAAGGACTGATTTTCAGGACACCTAGAAGTAACGCTCACCATGTTCGTCTTCTTTTGTCTCTGATTTTTTGAGGAGTATGAAAACTACCACGATCACGACCACTATTATTACCGCTATCCCAATTGCCCATAACCAGCTGCCCTGTTCCCCCTGATCTGTGTCATCGTCGTCCGAGGATGCGCCTGGAACGTAACCCCCGTTATCGTCAGGGGCGGGCTGATTGCCTGATTCCTCTGCCTCTTCTCTGAGCTCAGAGAGGCTGTCTTTGAGGCTTGAGTACTCGTCCAGGCCCTCTCCGTACCCGGAGTCGTCGTAATTACTGCGCCAGTCGTTCAGTGCAGCATCCACGTCACCTGATAGCGAGGGGTCAAGGCCCTTTATGTATTCAGCATCCCTCATCACATCAGTCAGCATCTCGTTGGTTGACAGGGTTGATGTAACCTTCTTTTCAACACCGTCCCGGCCTCCCTGGAATATTGTAATCTCTATCTCGTACATGGTTAATGCCTTGTCCGGGATCACAGTGAAATCGTTTGTGTAGTTGCTTCCCCCCAGAACCATGATGTTGTCACCCCACATGAAAGTCGTATCAGTAACAGGGCTCATGTCTATCCTTGTGGAGAACATCTCGCTTGCGCCATAGTTCTGGATTGTGAGGGTATAATGGACGGGCTCGAGCTCCTTGACATTAATGTTCCTCGGGAACAGGTAAGCGATGAATCCTGTCTCGGGTTCGTCCCCACCGACCACGAGTATCGCCGTGGCTTTCCTGGTACACGTTCCCTCGTCGCAGCCCCTGACCTTGGCCTCGACCTCGAAACTGTACTCACCCACCTGGTTGGGTGCCTGGGTCCCGAAGTGGATGGTGTGGTAGGGACTCGCTGCTGACGTCTCGATGGTCTCGCCCTTCGGACTCACCGAGAGGTCAGATGATCCAGAATCCAGCACATCAAGATCTATTGTAAGAGACGCGTAGGATTCCACCATCAGGGAGAATGTCACGTCCTCTCCCGGATCCGCGTACATTGTTCCTGCTGAGAATCCGATGTCAAAGATGTCCGCGTTCCCGCTCAGGATCTGCCTCACGTCCTCCTCGTCCTCTGGCTCCTCGTCCGAGATGTCCACGTCCATGTACTTGGATATGCAGACCCCGCCGTTCCATTGCTTATTCACTCCCAGGTTCACTGACTCAATCCCTATCCTGAAGGGCGGTGAGCACTCCCCATCCGCTCTGCCGAAGCCGTGGAAGCATATGGGAATCAGGACTGTGTTGTTCTCGTCTGTCCTCACGATCTGTTCGGTGAGATCGCTCCAGTTGCTCGTGCAGGTGATCATGTATTCGTATTCGCCCAGTCCCAGGAACCCGGAGTCGTCCGGCAGTATGATATCAATACACCTGATCGTGTCGTTGGCGACTGTGAAGTAGATGTTATCCGTAAGGCGGAAGGCCTGACCAGAGTGCGCAGAGAGTCCTATAAGCAGGACAAGAACCAATGACCCAATCAGAACCAACTTACCCGAGATCGAGATCATGTTAATTATTTGCTATTGTTTCTAATAAATTAGAGTTTAATTATCAGTCAGGACAATCCA
>DAOUYM010000014.1 GCA_030666115.1 Candidatus Aenigmatarchaeota archaeon | reverse complement strand
TCTGAAAGGAAGCTCAGGTTGATTGAACCCTGCTTGATAACAGAATATATATAGTATCCCCAGAAGTCACCGTCCGTAAGTACATATACAGGAAGCTTCAGCTCCTTGTGGAGACGGTTTATCAGTCTCCTTGTTCCCCTTGCCGGCTGCCCCTTTCCTGTCAGTATAAGGCAGTTATGGTTCTTCCAGAACCTGTCCTCGTTTAGCCTCTGCCACACAGCGTCCTTCTCTATCACCAGCACGAATTCTGCTGTGCAATTCTCAAACTTGATCTTCTCAGGTTCAACGTTCGAGGGAATCGCCCATCCAGAAGAGCCCATCCTGGCGCAGTCGATCTTGTCGCCACCATCATCTATCGTGATCGGCCCTGCAACATACCCCTTCCTGTCTGCCTGCAGGTGAAGGGCCTCCCTCAGTGTGTTGAGAGCTGCCTCCAGGTCTTCTAATATCGGATCGCTTTCGCTCTGGTCATCGAATGTGTTGTCATTGGTGCCTGGTATGGTATGCTTAAGGGCGTAGTAAAGATCCCTGATGGAGGTGGTGACGTTCTGGTTTATGATCTTCTTGCACTCAGAAGCAACCAGAAGTGTCTGCATGAACTTCTTTGTGTGGGCGACGTTGAGGTAAGTTCTGTGACTGACCTTGTCACCCAGCCTGATAAGCTTATGTGTCTCATCAAAGTATGTGTTGGAAAGGGTTCTGATCGGTAGTTTTATGTCCGGGTTTTCGAGCTTGTTTATCTGCGTGAGCACATTAGTACCAAAACCAACCAGCTTCACCCTTGGCTCACCGATCTCTCTGCTTTTCTCACTCTTCTTTTTCTTCTCGCTCATTCTCCTCTCCTCCCTTCTCTTCATTTTCCTCGGATTCCTTGGTTTCCTCGGTTCCATTAGTTTCCTCGGTTTCGGATTCCTTCTCCTTTGCTTCGTTTTCCTTTGCGTTGTTCTCCTCACCGTTCTCCTTTTCATTATCCTCTGCTACTATCTCTCCCCATCTCTTTCCCACTATGCTCAGGATGGTCTTCTTTATCTCCTCCTGTGCCTCTCCTGTAAGCTCGCTCAGGGCAACTGCACTGTCCTCGGCGTACCTCTCGAATATGCTCTTCTTCTCAGCCATCTTCTGTGCCCTTCTCATGCCTGACAGGTAAAGGCCGAGTTTCCTGGCACAGTCCTGCAGTGCCAGTTTTATCTCCTTTATTATGACAGAATAATTCGCGATGGCTTCCTTGGATTCCGACGTGAACGGAACCCAGACAGAAGCGAAGTGCACGAATAACACAACAGGACCCTCAGGCATCTTGTCTCCTGGAAGGCCGTATCGTTTCCAGTCAACCTGGGAAACAGATTTGCTTATTGCACAGTCACCGGACTGGTACAGTAGCGGGACACGGTTGGCGAACCTCATTAGGCTGGCATCTGTTATCGACCCCCCATACGCAATCCCCACCTCAACCTGAAATGGCCATCCCCTGTAGACGCTTGGTGGCCTGGACAGCGAGGCAACGAACTCCGGGTTGAGCTCCTTCTTAAGTCCCTCTTCGACAGCTGAATCGCCGAGAGGTGAAAGGCAGTCCGTTGGTGGCCTGGACAGCTTGGTTTCCTTTATTGCATTGATTATTTTCACCACTTCTTCATGGGTCAGTTTCCTTGGTGACGTCTTGGAATCAATCTCAGCCTTCTTGCATATCTCTTCTGCTGAAAGTTTTCCTACCCTGGTGAACTCTGAAGTGAGGAATGTCTGGACTGTCCTGGCACTGGTCTCAGTCCTCATTCTCTCCATTATCCCGACCTCAATGCCGTATAGGTGCGGCTTTATCTCTTTTGGTTTGGTTGGAAGCTTATTCACTCCCCTGGCGAACTCCACTCTTCCTGTCGGGGAATCAAAAACTATGTTTGCATGAGGATTGGATATAGCGACTTCCTTTATGTACTCCATTACCGACTGCCTGTGCTCCCTGTAAATGCCTTCTGATATAAAGGTTATCTGAACACCGTGCCATTTCTCTTTGCTGTCGGTTATCTCGCTGTCTATTATCTTGGGCTCGTTATGCTTAACATCAATCTTAAGCGTGTACTTATGATCCTTTCCATCACCTATGGAGGATATGATCTTGGTTGGTTTTCCTGTGGTCAGCTGCGAATACAGAACCCCGCCGGATATACCAATTCCCTGCTGTCCCCTGCTCTGCTTAAGCCTGTGGAATTTCGAACCGTAAAGGAGCTTGCCGAATATGTTGGCGATCTGCTTCTTGACTATCCCCGGCCCATTATCCTTTATCACTATCTTGTACTTCTCCTTCTCTATCTCCTCTACTTTGACGTAGATGTCTGGAAGGACTCCTGCCTCCTCTGTCGCGTCCAGGGCGTTGTCAACGCCTTCCCTGACGATAGTCAGGAGTGCCTTGATCTTGTTGTCATACCCGAGCAGATGCCGGTTCTTCTCGAAAAATTCAGATATCGAGATTACCTTCTGCTCCTTTGACATTGCCTCTGCGGTCTTGTCCATATCAATCATTTTCCACATTCACCTTACGGTTTCAGTTCCCACATCACATTCCAAAGTATGTTTTTCGGAATAGCCCAATAGTGTCTCAGAAGAATTTTCAGGTCATTTTTCCATCGGTTTATAGGATATTCTGAAGTCTCTCCCACACGGTTTTGAGCTCTGTTGTGTCCATTTCTGTGGTCTTTTTATCCAATAGAGTATTGATATTAAGGCTTTTTATTTGTTTCCTGGCCTGATTTTTGGTGGTTTTTCCGGTGTCAGAAAGGGCTCGCATGATAGCGTTTTTCAACCGCATTTTCCGCTTCAGATAGACCCGGCAGAACAGTGTTTTTTCCTTCCTCTTTTTGATCATGACCGCGACGGATCGCGTTTTTGGATTCGGGTGGAAGGCCTCTTTCGGGACCTCGAACAGAACCCTGACATCGAAGAATTCCCTGGCCAGTATCGAGAGACGGCTGAATCCCCTGTCCCCTGGACCAGCAACCAGTCTTCCTGCGAAGGATTCCGGCAGGCTCAGTAAAGCAGAATCGAAATCAAGGAAGACCATTTCCTGAAGAAGCGGCTCGGATATGGCGTAAGGGATATTGGATACGATCTTGTTGAATCTCTTTCTCTTTATGATTTTCAGGGCGTTACCGAAGACCAGTTCTGTGTTCCTTATCCCATCCAGATTCTTTCTTAGTTCGCTTTCCATGCCCTTGTCGATCTCTATCGCTATCACCTTCTTCGCTTTCCCTGCGATCTCCCTGGTTAGAAACCCTTTCCCAGGACCTATCTCCAGAACAGTATCGCTATTCCTGATTCCTGCAGCTTTTACGATTCTCTTTAAAACCACTGAATCAGTCATGAAATGCTGGTCGTAACGCATGATAATATTTAAACTAGTTGCTTAAAATCTCATTGAGTGACTCAAATGGATATCCAAGAAGAGATCAAGAAGATAGAAGATGAGATTCGCAACACCAAATACAACAAGGCGACCCAGTTCCATGTAGGCAAGCTCAAGGCGAAACTGGCCAAGCTCAGGGAGGAGCAGAAGAAAAAGGCAGTTGGTAAAGGAGGCCTTGGATACGGGTTAAAGAAGGAAGGTGACGCAACAGCCCTTTTTGTCGGGTTCCCTTCTGTTGGGAAGTCAACCATCCTCAACAAGATAACCAGGGCTGACTCCAAGATAGGTGAGTATGATTTCACAACCCTGACTGTGATACCAGGCGTGATGGAGTACAACGGCGCCAAGATACAGGTGCTGGACGTTCCGGGACTGGTGGAAGGCGCTGCTGAAGGAAAGGGCAGGGGTAAGGAGATCCTGTCAGTGGTTAGGAACGCTGACCTCGTGATGATAATAATAGATGCAACTGATCATGAGAAAGCAACCAAACAACTGAAGATCATACAGGACGAACTGCACAAGGCCGGGTTCAGGCTTAATCAGAATCCTCCCCAGGTGGTTATCAAGAAAAAGAACATGGGCGGGATAAGCGCGGGTTCTGCTATTAAATTAACCAAGATCACAATCGATGGGGTCAAGTCATTGATGCAGGAATTCAAGATAAACAATGCAGACGTCACCATAAGGGAGAACATTTCACAGGACCAGTTAATAGACGTTATCATGGGTAACAGGATTTACGTGCCTGCGATAGTGATCGGCAACAAAGTCGATGCGGCCAAGGATATCGAATTCCTGAAAAAGATAAAGGACTGTATTCCTGTCTCAGCTACCAGAGGAACCAACATAGATAAACTCAAGAGCATGATATGGAATAAACTGGACCTGATCAGGATTTATATGAAACAGGTAGGAAAGGCACCGGACATGGAAGAGCCCATGATAGTGAAGAAAGGCACAACCATCAAGGATATATGCATCAAGATCCACAGGGAGTTCGATGAATACTTCAGGTTCGCGAGGGTGTGGGGATCCAGCAAGTTCGAGGGGCAGAAAGTCGGATCGAGTTATGTTCTGAAGGACAAGGATGTTATTGAACTGCGTATAGGGAAGCAGTGAGGCAGCTAACCGACAACTGGTAACGGCTGGAAATGAATAAATATCCGCCCGTGAATTATCAATATGCTTTTCAGAAGGACCAGAAAAGAACACCACGGACTACAGGGGATGACCTTCGGGATGATGGATGCCATAATAAACGTTGTTGGCATCATAATCGGTTTGAGCGTCATGGGAAACAAGCTTGCTGTTTTTGTTGCGATACTGGTGGCTGGCATAGCCAATTCCTTTGGGAATGCAGCCGGCTTCCACGTCAGCGAGGAGACCGAGGGGATCCACACCAGGAAAGAGGTCTGGCTCTCAACTGTCATGACCTTCGTGGGGACGTTTGTGGTGACCATGATTCTGCTGCTCCCGCTATTGTTCTTCAACCTCGCGGGTGCTGTCATCACCAGCGTTTCTATCGGGATCGCGATGCTCCTGCTGCTCGGTTTAATTGTATCCAGGTGCAGCAGATTCAACAAGAAGAGGACTGTTAAACTGATGCTGGAGTACCTGGCAATGGGCATAATTGTGATAATCGTTGCTTACTATCTCGGAATCTTTGCTTCGGGACTGGTGATATAACCTGGAATGTATGTGATATGGTGATATGATGCTGGAAATAATCCTGGCACTGATACTTGTTGTATCGATAATAGTATGCTGGAAACTGATCCAGGAAAACCGGAGACTGAGATCCGGGAAAAAGAGCCTTTCCAGCAAATATGGAAAGATGACAGAGCAGTTCCTTCCATTTCTTAAGGAGTATCCATACAACGAGCAGAACTTCCGGTTCATAGGAAGCCCCATTGACGGCGTGCAGTTCGAGGACGACAAGATCGTATTGGTCGAGTTCAAGACAGCGAGCTCGAGGCTGACAGAGAAACAGAGAAGGATAAAGGAGCTCGTGGATAAAAAGAAAGTGGAGTTCAAAGAGGTCAGGATTGACCAGTAATAATGAGGGTTAGTCAAAAAGCCCTTTCTCTTTTATGGCCTTGGGTGAGCCGCCCGCGTGCCAGCTTATCCTGGGCCTGACCTGGATTGCGTATATTCTCTCTGAGTTGTCGTCCAGGACGATTGCGGCGCCTTTCTGCCTTGGAAGGTTGTTTATGAGATCCTGGATGTCGTCCAGCATATAGGACTGCATTATTCCCCTGAGCGCCTTCATGTCGGCTTCTGAGGTGAGGCGGTGTGAGATGACGAGGTCGGACTGTGCAAGGGCGTCGGAATGGAGCTTGTTGGGGATCTGTGTTATGAGGACGAGCGAGATTCCTGGTTCCCTGCCCTCCTTTACCAGGGTAAGGATCGGCTCGGATGCGGCTGTTGAGCCCTCGCTGGGAATGAACTGGTGGGCTTCGTCCATGATCATCCAGACCATAGGCATGCTCTTCTTCTTCTCTCCTGTTATCACCTCTATCTCTTCCTTCTTCCTGGCCATCAGCCTTGCCTGGAACACTCTCTTAGCGAACAGACCGATAACCAGCGTCCGGACGGACCAGCCACTGGCAGACCTCATGTAGTGGGATATATCAATGACGGATATCTTTCCGGGCTGGATGAACTTGTCGATTGGTGTGCCCTTCTTCTCGAATACGCCCCAGTCCTGGGCTGACATGAACCTGCTTACCAGGGCATTCTTCACCTTCTGCTCGGCTTTGGTGTCTGCCTCTATCTCCTTCACTATGTCCTCTATGGAGTAGACGCTCCCATATCTCTTCTTAACACTCTTGATCGCCTTCTCTATCGCTATACCATGGTCATCCATTACGTTGAATCCGAAGGTCGTGACCCAGTCCTGGGCATTCAGCTCTCCGGTAGGTAGCGTAAACGGAAAGTCGTAATCTATCCCTGCCTCCTCGTATTCCTTGATCCATCCCTTGGGGATGAAGAAATTCATTCCTGCCATGGGTGTTGGTTTAAGGTTCCATGTTTCAAGCAGGTTTCTGTCCTTCTCGTTGGGTTTCTTCATGGACCAGTATATGCCCATGGTGTCTATCATGAGGATGGATAGATTTTCCCTCACGTCCTTGGGAAGCGCTATCATCTCCTCTGCAACAACGCCGCCTGTATACGATTTCCCAGAATTGTGTGAGATTATTCCATTTGCTATAAAAGAGTGATTATCTGATATATTTAGATCATATACTTCTTTTACTCCACTCACTTTTTTTATATTCATTATTTCAGAAGTAGCAAATTTGTCTTCTATGTAAGTTGTTTTATTTTTTCGTTTTGATGTCCAGAATTTTTTCCTTCTCAGCCTTCTCGTTTTTTCATTGTCAATAAACCCTATTCTTTTTTTGAAATTCATTAGTGAATTGTAGTCGCTTGTAGCCAACCTGTATGATTTCCTTATCTTATTTTTGTACTTCGTTCTCTTTTCCCTTATGGTGCTTTCCACACCGAAGTGAGCAAGCAGTATCTGTAACTCTCTTATGAATTTATCTGAAGTTGTATAGTATTCTATCAAGGCGCCGTTTTTTTCTACAAAACCATCACAAGAAGAAAGTGCCTTAATGAAATTTGCTTTGAAATCATTGGAGCTTTCCCAGACAATTTTTGGTACTCTAATAATATGGTGTTTCTCTCCGAGAGGCACACCCAGACTTGAAAACTTTTCAACAATCTTGCCTTGGTGTGTTTCTATTACATCACAATTGCAGTCATTTCTCTTGTATCGCTTGACCTTTACCTTAAACTCTTTTTCTAAATCACTTTTAGAGGTTTCCAATACCTGTTCAGATGCATTGAATATTCTCAGTCTCCTTTTGAATCCATTGTACCAATACCCTCTACCGTCTCTCCATCTTCCTTTTCTAATGTTCATTGTCCCATCCGCTAAAATAAAACCAAGCAGTCTTGCTATCCTTAATGATTCTTTGTCATCCATTTTTCTTGAGACTTCAGGCAGTTCTGTTATCGAAATCAGTGATTCACCTCTCTTTATATCCCTGGCTTTTTTCCATAGCAAAACTACATTCTTATGGAAAACAAGCAGCGGGTGCTCCTCTGTAGTTGTTATCTCTCTGCCGTCTCTCATTGTAAATTTAATCATGTTTTCATTGTCTTTCATTGGATATTTGAGCAGTTTACCTTCTTTCCATTCCAGGCCCAAGTTTCGTATATTGAAAGATAAAACCTTGTTAGTGTTTTTAAAATCTTCAATCCTCTTGTACCCATCATCAGTGAGTACCAAGTGGTCACCTGTAAGACAGCCTCTTTTCCCGCATATAAGGGTTACGTGGGGACGGACCACGTCCATGCAGATGGGGTTGGTGAGATGCGCTTCCTCACCCTTGCCCACTATGTGCTTTCCTATGAATATCGTTCCGTCTGAACCGAATTTCTTAAGGTCCTGGACATTCCTTCCAATAATGATCTTTTCAACAGCCATCTATTATATATTTGATTAATGCAATAATAAATCTGAACCGATAATCAATGAAATATACAGATAAGAGGTGCTTAAATGGGATTGGTTGAAGAGATAATAAAAAACAAAGAGGAACTGGTAATAAAGTTACTGGATGTGCTTCAGGGCAAGGAAGCCACTGCAAAGGTAAACCTTGATGGTGTTCATTTCAAGATAGGTAAAGTAGTCATAAGGCTTAGTGGAGAGGTTGACCTCACTTTTGTTCCACCAAAGTCAAAGAAGTAAGGATTTGGATGAGTCTGCTAGAAGACATACTGGAGACTATTTTTGGAAAAGTTCACTTTATGGTATTCGTAGGTGACAAGCCAGCAATAGAGATAAAGCTCCACAACAGGGACATAATCGTTGATATAAAGAACCCTATACTGGCGATTGAGCTGGGTCTGGAAGAGTTTGTCGGGGGATTGGGCCAGAGCAGAGGATCTGGTAAGAAGGAGCAATCCCCGGAATCAGTGCTGAAGAAGATCAAGGCAATGGGATACAGGATAAGAATCAGGTACAAAATACTCGAAATTGACCTTTAGAACCAGAGCAGAAGCTCCATCTTGGCTATCTTTCCATTTATCAGGATATATCTTTCTGCCGGAACCACCACACTCGAGTTCCCCATTGAAGGGTGTGTTCCCTTGGTAAGGTTTACCCCGTCTATCTCCATTACAGTGTTGTTAGGGTAGTTTATTTCGAAATAAAATTCACGGTTGGATATTCCCAGGAATGACTTTATCATGCTGTAGTCCATGTTCACGAACTGCTTGACCTTGGTAGAGTTCAGGACGTTCTCCTCATCTGCCAGCCCGATCACCCTCACAGTGGATTCGTTCCAGTCTTCAGGCAGGCCAGGAACCCTTATCAGGGTATCCGACATCATCAGCACGTCGTTCTCAAGAACATTGAAATTGACCTGGTCTGTGCTGTTCTGAATGGTGTAGTTCCAGGCGAACACCACCATGCCGGCCATCAGGACGAATATTATAAGGGATACTGCGAAATCCATTGACCACAGCTGTCCTCTCATTCTCATCCGCTTCACTCCCTTCTCATTCCCATCCGAATCACTCGCACTTCTCATGATATCACCACTATCCCGTTCCTGTTCCTTATTAGATTGGTTCCCTTGGTCAGGTTGCCTGTTATGTCCTCTGTGAGGATGGGCTTGAAGTAGGTCACATTCGAGACTGCAATGCTCACGTAATTGGATTTTATGATTATTGTGTAGTTTCTGCCGAATATCTCATCAGGAAGTGTCAGATTTATCATGAAACCATCGCCCTCGAGGTAGGCTATGTTTATCTTGTTGGCTGCGTTGTTCAGAATGCCCATGGCCTCCATTTCTACCCTGGTATCGGTAAGGTCCTGGGATCTCTGCACGCTCATGAACAGTGTAGCGGTAAGAACAACGAGGACTATGATAAACAGGATAATGAACTCTGTGGCTGCCTGGGCTTTACGATTCATGATTAATATTTAACAATGAGGGATTAAAAATAAAGGGATTAGATGAAATTCGGGGGCTTGCTTACGTTTATAGTTTATAGCTCATAATAACCGAATCATTGTTGCGTTCACTAACTGACCAGTCTTTGATGAAGCCTGCTACCTCGAAACCATTCTTTGCGTAGAATTTTACTTGCTCTGTTCATGTATCCAAGAATATTCTGGTCGCTTTTTCTTCCTTTGCAATTTTCTTGGTTAATTTTAATAATCTTGATCATATACCTTTGTTCCAGTAGGATCTCCTTATGAATATATTTTAAGATAAACAGATTTGTTCCATTTGATAGTTTTCGCAGTTATAAATCCAATAATTTGTCTACTTTTTTCGATAATATAGAAGAAAAAGCACGGATCATTAAATTGATTATCCAAATCATTGATAAGTGTTTTCTTTGGAATTTTGAGTGTTTCTTTCTGAATATTTGCACAGGTTTCTATGTCTTGCTTAATTGCTTTCCTGATCCTCATATTAATTAGTTGAAGTATAGGTTAATTAAATTAATCACAGCCCCCGAAACTTTAAGAAGTCGCGAAACCTACATCTAATTGAGTCTATCCTGTAACGGGGCAGGTTTCGCTCCCCGTTATTTTTTATTTTCTTCACAGAAAAAACATGCGCTCCATCTACGGAATGAATTCCGTAGGGTTCCCGCCCTATGCGACTATTTCTCTAAATTCCTCAGAATTCTTGCTCCAACGCTTTTAAAAAACTTATTATTGATTAATAATTATGCCTAGGATAATTGGTATAAATGGTATTGATAATTCTGGGAAGACAACAATCGTCCGGGGAATTTCTGATTATTTAAAAGCGAAAAATATAGACGTTTACATACCATCACATCCATGGGATGTAAGACCTGACCTTTTTCCACCAAAAGATGAGTTTATTCAATGGTATAAACATGAAAGTCCTGTAGAAGTCGTAAGTGTTCTGCTCACGGCATATAGGGACAGGGACTCATTGTGCGAAGCCAGCGATTCACTGAGTCTTATCGACCGGGGCTATCTCACTGAATTTTCTGCGTGTATGTCACATTTCATGACAAAACAATGCATGCAACTCGATGACGCTTTCAATGTAGTGAAAGAACTAAATTATGATATCGGTTATAGGGAACTTTCTGATGACATAATATTGCTAACGTTTCCTGTGTCACTATACGCTACCAGAGGAACTGATGCTGGATACGATAACCAATACAGGCAATATCTTAAGAACCTTGAATATTCTATAAATTTTGTGAAGCAGGATTATGAAGACCTTCTTGTAATGGATGCTACACAAAATGTGGATTCTATAATAAAGGGTATATTGAACACGATATGTGATTAATGTGGTTGAAGCCTACTATTCATGTGTACAGGAAATGGTTAATTACCTTAAAGGATACTTTGGAGAAAGATTGAAAAGTGTGGTGCTTCGAGGAAGCGTTGTGAAGAACACAATAGTACCTGGTTGGAGTGACATCGATGCGATGGCTGTTATCGATTCGATAGGATTTGAAGACCAACGGCAACTCAAGACGTTTTTGAAGGAAATAACCGCTCGTTACGGGTTTAAAAAAGTGGGTTGCGACCTTATAAGATATGATGAAAGGCCTTCAGTAACAAGGGAATTGTATACCCAAGGTGACAAGACTTTCAGTCTTCTTCAGGAGATGAAAGAAGGGATGTATGAAGTGCTCTATGGCGAAGACATCTTCTCGGGTTGCTGGGAGAATGTGTCATCAAGCTACGCCACAAGGGATTATATCCGCAGGGTTCAATATTTGGTTGGGAAAAAAAGGAAGGATGCTGGTAATGAAGATACAAGGACCAACCTCTTTCTCAACGTGCGAACGGCTTTTGGGATGGTTAAAGATGCACTGAAAATGAAAGGAATCTTACCTGTAACATATTCAGATACAGCTGACTCGGCAATATCAATTTTTACCGGAATGGACTGTACATCACTTTCCAGATTCGATAGTATTCGCTACCGGTTTGACGATCTTAGTGAAGAGGAAGTGATACGACTGCTTAAGGAATCGGACAAATTCATTGAAGATTTTGGACATTATTTTTTACATGACATGACCAATGTCGAGAAGGAACTGCCAAATATGGCTCTTATGCTCTCTGGATTGAGTGGGTGTGGTAAAACAAGTGCTGGAAAGTATCTCGATTCCATTGGAGTGAAGCGACTTAAATTTGACAAAATTGCTTCGCAAAAGGCAATTAGAGACTTTCTGTATAACGACATACCATCACTGAAGCCAAGTAATATGGTCCAAGATTTACTTTATAGCGAAGGGGGTTATAGACTAGGAGAAACCTTCGCTGACGGACTTACCACTGTCGCAAATAAGGATAATATTGCTTTTTGCTCAGTTGATAGTCTGGCTAATCCCGAAGTTCTAAGCAGTATCCGCGATAGAATGAGTGACAGGACAAGACTAATATTCATTGATGTAGGTGAAGAGACGCGGGCTCTTAGATTAAGTGAAATAAATAAAATTTCTTTTAGAGATGCATTGGCTGAAATAGAAAGAAGAGATGGAAAAATGATAGAAGAGGGAGCCAATGAAATCAAAAATATTGCAGATATTGTGATTAGTAATGAAGGAAGCATGGACGAATTATACAACTCTTTGGGAGATGCTGCAAGGTTATACTGTCATGATTTAAATTCTACCTGATTTTTATGTCAAAACTAGCGTTATACAAGTGTACTTCAAAACACGTATCCAGAGAATTTAGAGAATTACTAAGCGGGCTTGAGAGAGAATTAGAAAGTTATAACAAAGAATATCCTCTTGAAAATAAAGAAATTGGAATACTAGTGGGTAGCAGAGGTATTAGAAACATTAGAAATACATTATCAACAGTTACAGATTTTTTGAGAAAAAATGGTAATCGAACATATATAATTCCTGCAATGGGTAGTCATGGGAATGGAACACGGGAAGGTCAATTAGAAATTCTTAAGACCTATGGAATAACAGAGGAAACATCCGGTTCAGAAATAATCACTTCAACTGATTATCTGGAAATGGGAAAATTTAATGGTAGACCGGTTATTGTAAGTTCATCGGTGAGAGGAATGGATTATTTAGCTGGTATAAATAGGGTCAAACCACATCATAGATTTTCTGGAAAAATAGAGAGCGGTCTATTGAAATTAATAACCGCGGGTTTGGGTGGTCCAAAAGGTGCAGAAATTTTTCATAGAGTAATAAAAGATTATGGTTTCGAAGAAACAGTGCTAAAATCCGGTAACTTAATACTCAAAGGCCTACCATGGAGTTTTTTTGTAGGTGTTATAGAAGATTGCATGAGTCAAACATATGATATTAGATTGGTATCATCTGAAAAAGTGCTTTCTGAGGAACCAGAAATGTTGAAAATTGCTAAACAAAACATCCCAACATTACCATTTAGTGAAACCGATTTGCTAATTGTGGATATTATGGGGAAAAATTATAGTGGGGGTGGTATTGATACTTGTGTTGTGGGTGGTGGAAAGGGTAAAGAAAGGGTTGCAAGAAGAGTCTACCTTCGGAGGTTATCAGAAGAATCGGGTGGTAATGCCCATGGGATTGGTACTGCTGATTTCATTTCAAGGTATCTATTTGAATCAATAGATTTACAGAAAACATATGCGAATTCTTTTACTAGTATGAATATTGAAAGTGACAAAATACCGATTATTTTCGATGGTGATTATAAATGTATTGAAACTGCATTCAAGACTATTGGAAAGAAATATGGCAGTAATTGTAGATT
>DAOUYM010000047.1 GCA_030666115.1 Candidatus Aenigmatarchaeota archaeon | reverse complement strand
TCCTGATTACAATAAAGATCGACTGGGTGATACTTCTCGTCATCATCACACCAATAATCCATCTCGTAGCGAGCGTGATAGGTTTCAAGATGAGGGTAAAGAAAGAGCCATGGTAACTACTCGAGCCTTAATATCTTCTTGGCCTGCTCGAACACTTCTTCCTTGGACTTCTCCCCGTCCAGCACAAACCAGTTACCAAAAACCTGCCTTCTGGCCAGGTCATCATAGAAGACAGAGAGTTTCTCCAGAAAGGTTTTGTCCTCCTCGTTCCTGTCAAGATCTGATTTCTCACCCATCTTCCTCTTCATGGAGGTTTCCACTGACACCTTAAGGAACAGGATCATGTCAGGTTTTTGTAGATCAAAGATTTCAGCAACCTTGAGCAGGTCATCAACCTTAACTCCCCTGAAACCCTGGTACGCAAGCGTTGAAGTAAAGTAGCGATCAGCTATGACGTACTTGCCTTGTTCCAGCAGGGGTTTTATCCTCTCCTTGTCGCTTACCATGTCAGCAGTGTAGAGAAGGGCCTGGACCTCTGGCGTCAGCTCGAACTTCTTGTGAAGATACTCGTGAATCAGTTTTCCTATCGGGTTATGATAACCAGGATACTCTATCCTCTCTGCAAGTATCTCTTTATCTTTAAGAAAATCCAGGAGCCTCTTGGACTGCTCCTCTGTGCCAGCTCCATCTATTCCCTCAAAGACGACAAACTTGCTCATATTCTAAGTATCCTAATACTAATCCGAATATCTAAATATCCTAATCTTCACCAATGACCCCAAGTATCTTGGGTACCATTATGGCAGGAGGTCCTGTCACGTCAACATCCTTTAAGATTCCCTTATCCCTGTAGTGTTTTATCAGTGGTTCTGTCTGTTCCCTGTAAACATTCAACCGGTTCTCTATTATCTCTCTGTTCTCATCGCTTCTTGACACAAGACTGCCCCCGCACTTGTCACACTTGCCTTCTGTCTCCGGGCTTATAGGAGGCATTCTGTATTCATCGTTTGGACCGAATTTTATGTCAGCTATGTTGTAGATGTTCCCGCATTCCTCGCACGTTCTTCTTGCGAGTATCTTCTCTACAATGACATGGTCGGGTATCCTGAGGTTTATCACTTTTTCTATCTTAGACATACTTTCAAGTGCATCTGCCTGTGGTATTGTCCTTGGGAAACCGTCGAGTATGAATCCTTTTTCAGCATCTGGTCTTTCCAGTCTTTTTTTAAGAACTGCCAGGACAATCTCATCCGGAACCAGGCCACCGGTATCCTGATATTTCTTTATGGTTTCACCATGCTCCGAATCTTCCCTGGCTGACCTTAGAAGATCTCCTGTAGATATGTGTACCCAGTCATTCTTTTCGCATATCCTGGATGCGTACGTGCCCTTACCACAACCTGGCGGGCCAAGGAATATCACTTTCATCATATCACCTTTAATTTCGAATAATTTGTAGATTATTTGAAACCAATAGAATATAAATGGGTTTGGATATAAATGGGTTTTGAATGGGCTTCAAAGCTTAAGGATCTAATGGAACGGTTACTTCTTGATGCTTAGAAAATGTGTGAGAAGGGCCACTAACTGGATGTCTTCTGATCCGCCCTGGTTCAGCCTGAATTCAAACTCGCCCACCTTTTCGATGAGTTTTAGTCTCTTCTCCTCAGCTATGTCCAGGTTCAGTACCTGCCTGTGCATCTCTCTTATTATGTCCTCTCCTGAAAGACCCTGGTTTATGAGGAGGTTTTGCAGCTTGTCTCTTGCGTCCTTGAATTTCCCTCCAAGTGCCATGTTTATCATCTCTTCAACGTCCCTGGGCTCTGCCCGGGCAGCCACTTCATAGACTGATTTTGAGGTTATCTTTCCAAGGGCAGAAGATGCCTGGAGCAGGTTTGTTGATTTCCTTAGGTCGCCTCCCGATATCTCATATATTGCATTTATTCCATCAGTATCAGCCTTGAGTTTTTCTCCGGATATTATTCTACTCAGGTACGTCTTCACATCATTCTCGCCCAGTCCCCTGAGCCTGAAGACTGCACATCTGGACTGGATGGGCTCGATTATCCTGGATGAGTAATTGCAGCTTAGGATGAATCTGCACACGCCAGAGAAGCTCTCTATCGTCCTTCTAAGAGCCTGCTGTGCCTCCGGCGTCAGACTGTCGCTCTCGTCAAGGAAAATGATCTTGAAGTCTGCACCAAGGGGCTTCATCTTTGCAAAGTCCTTTATCCTTCCCCTCACCACGTTTATGCCACGCTCGTCCGAGGCATTGGTTTCCTGGAAGTTCTGCTTCCAGTGCTCGCCATACAGTCCCCTTGCCAGGGCCAGGGCAATTGTTGTTTTCCCGACACCTGCAGGTCCTGCGAACAGCATGTTTGGTATGTTACCCTGCTTGACCCATGCCTTTAGTCTATCAACAACGTGTCTCTGGTTTATCACATCATCCAGACTCTTCGGACGATACTTCTCTGTCCAAACTTCAATGTTTCCCATCAATCTCACTCTCTCGTCTCTTAATCAATCTGTTAATTTAACTGTATATTAATAAATAATAAAAGTATGCGTTGGTCAAATATTCTGGTTTTTTCGCTTGTCGTGGTCATGCTGATCCCCACAACAATTCCGATAGCAAATGCAAAACTCATAGAGAACCCCGAGGCTGTTTCTTATATGAGGGTGAAGCTGGTAAAAGACGGGATTGTCTTCATAAAGTCACAGGGTCCGCTTCCAAGGGCAAGCGGGCTGGATGTATATCTATCCATACCACAGGACAACGACAGACAGGACTACACACTTCAGGGAGTGATGGGGAGTGATTCCTACTTCATGGAGAATGACCAGTGGGGCAACGAGATACTAAGGCTGCACTGGGACAACCCTCCAATAGACAGGGACATATCATACAGCGCATCCTTCGAGGTGGAGATAAGGGATGCGATAGAATCTGCACCAGGAAAGTCGTTCAGTGAAACGGAAGTGACTCAGGCCACACTGGAGATGACTGAGAAGGCATACAACCTGATTTCTGGTCTGGATGACATAGGTAAGATTTTCAAGCTCACGGATTTCGTCTACAACTGGGTTGAGTATGAGTATGATTATCAGGATCTTCCCAAGTCAGCGCAATGGGTCTTCGAGAACAGGAGAGGCATATGCAGCTCCAACTCCAACCTGCTGATATCCCTGCTAAGGGAAGTGGGATTTAATGCGTACTACGCTATAGGGTATGCCTACACAGAAGAAACACCAGGAAGCTACTGGGGACCCCACGGATGGGTTGAGGTGGAACATAACGGGAAGCTGATATCACTTGACCCGACCTGGCTGGAGGCGCCTGTTGACGGAACCCACATAAAGTTCGCCAACGCACCGGGATCCAACTACACTGAGAGAGCAGAGATATTGGGCAGCAACATAGGACTGATGTGGAAGGAAAGGAATGATCCAGAGATAGAGATAATAGACATCACCGAATCAGAACGCGTCAAGATTGAAACAGAGTTCATACCAACAGAAATCGGTGGGGAATCCTATGCACTTCTTCTGACCAGGGTGTCAAGTGGCATACCCTGGGAATGCATGCTTAGTTACATACAGATACAGAGCTGCGCAATGGGTAACAGCTACTTCCTTGAGGTTCCTGTGGAAAACCAGACGCTATCTTTCTGTGGCGAGGACAGTGTGATGTGGTTCGTTAAGACACCCAGGATTTCGGGTGGGACGACCTACACCTGTCCTGTGTCGGTGTACAGTGCAGGATCAGTAAAAAAGCCTGAACTGATAACCAGACCAATCCATGACGACATCAACGTGATGCTGAACACTCCGAAAGTACTGACACCAAGAGAAACCTTCATGGTGGATACGATCCTGGAGAACCGCGGATTCTCAGCCAAGGACCTCAAGACATATCTCATCTTCGGGGACGATGTCAGTACAGAGGACCTCCGGCTTGAGCCTGGATATCAGGCAAAACTAACATGGAACCTGAGAGCACCAGCCACACCAGGCCAAACCAAACTGCAGTTCTTCTCGTCATCGGGTGACCTGATTGAGCAGGACATCAAGGTGATATCCAAGAGGCACATCAAGATAGAGGACGTCACCATCCCAGACAACACGTCTGTTGAGGATTCTGTTAACATAAATGTGGTGATAAAGGGATTGGAGCAGGCCGGGGGAGAAGTCCAGATCAGGATAGAGGGTCAATATCAATCAAGGGAGTTCTACATAGAGCAGGACGAGATCAAGAGTTTCGTCTTCCCATACAATCCGACATCAGGAGGTAACAAGGAAATAAGCGTGGTCCTGTTGTCAGATGGTGTGTATGAGGACGGTATGGTAGGGAACATCCTGGTTGAAGATGATGTGGGATGGCTGCAGCAGATAATAGAAACCATAAACGGGTTCTTCGCATGGGTAGGATCAATGTTTAGTTTCTGATTGCTTACGGGTTTGTTTCCGGGCTTGTTTCTGAATTTAAATGACCGGCACAAAGACTAAATATGATACTGCTTGTTTCAGGCACACCGGCCACAGGGAAGACGTCCGTTGCCAATGTTCTTGGGGAAAAGCTGGGCTGGAAGGTGATAAGCCTGAATGATTTTGCAAGGGAGAAGAATCTATACTGTGGTTACGACGAGAAGAGGGAAGCGAAAGTGGTGGACATAGACAGGGTGAAAGAAGAGGTCAGGAAGCTTATAGAAACAGAAGAAAACCTCATAGTTGAATCCCACTATGCACACGAACTTCCGGGAGAGACAGTCGTTATACTGAGGGCGAATGCTGATGAGATCAGGAAGAGGGGGAAGGAGAAAGGATGGTGGAAAGAGAAGACAGAGGAGAACGTCATTGCAGAGATAATGGAAGTCTGCAAGACAGAGGCCCTGGAGATAGGGAAGAATATTCTGGAGATCGATACAACAGGAAAGAAACCGGACCAGGTAGCGAAGGAAATAATCAAGAAACTTGGATTGAAATGATTAACAGGGATATTTTTCTGTGATCAAAGCTTAAAAATCAAAGATATAATATTTCGAGAATAAGATATAACAGTGTGATACTCGTGTTCAGTACAGCAATACTTCTAAGCGTCCTAACAGGCATATTGCTAGTGATAGGATGGCTTGTTGGGGGATTATGGGGGACCACATTTGCCCTGATCCTGGCAATAGTGATAAACTTCCTCTCTTACTGGTACTCTGACAGGATAGTCCTGAGGATGTACAATGCGAAGCCAACAAAAAATGTTTTGCTGGCGGATATGGTGAAAGAACTTGCAAGGGAGGCTGATATCCCTGTACCCAGAATTTACATGATAGAAACCAGGGAGTCTGTACCAAACGCTTTCGCAACAGGAAGGAACCCTGAACACTCTGTTATAGCGGTTACGAGCGGCCTTCTCAGCCTTGAAAGGGATGAGATAGAGGCTGTCATAGCGCATGAAATGGGACACATAAAAAACAGGGATGTTATGGTGGCCAGCATGGCGGCTGCCATCGCAGGCGCAATCGCGTATGTGGCTCAGATAGCCTACTGGTCTGTGTTCTTTGGGGACAGAAGGGAAGGAGGGAGCAGCATTATTTTCATGATTGTCATAGTCATACTCGCTCCGATAGCAGCTCTCCTGATAAGGATGTCCATATCAAGGGGAAGGGAGTACAGGGCAGACTACACGTCAGTTGTAATAACCAAGAGGCCAAGGTCACTCGCATCTGCCCTTAGGAAGATATCAGGTGTGGTTAAACACAAAACAATAAAAGGCCCCGCTGCTACATCTCATTTATGGATAATAAATCCTTTCAAGGGGAACTGGTTCTCCAACCTATTCTCAACCCAC